>JBNJFN010000084.1:0-4918 GCA_051746885.1 Bacteroidota bacterium
TTAACCCGGGAATCCCGGATGTTTTGAAATTCAGGATCATTAAGGATACCATCTTCCCCAAAAACCTGGTCATTAAAATCCAGTTTGCCTTCTTCTTTTAAATTCATGATTGCAACGGCGGTGATCAGCTTGGATACACTGGCCACGCGGAATAAATGTTTTGGCTGAACTGGTTCTTTATCTTCCTTGTCGGCATAACCGAACCCTTTGGAATAAATTAACCGTTCATTCTTTGTGATGGCGACCGAGGCCCCTACAATATTCCACTTCCCGAGAAATTCCCTGATCTTCTCCTCATGTTCTGCAATTTCGGGATATGAAGAGACCTCATTATTTAATTTATGAGAAATGGCATTTCCGCTTACAGATGAATCTGAATTCAGAGATGTGATACGCTCTGACTGAGATATGAATATCCCTCCAAAAAATACCAGAAATAAACCAATCAGCTTTTTGTTCATAGACACTTGCGCCATAATCAATAATTTAACATTAAACCCATCAATGACTTAACAGGAACCAACAGAAATGAAAACAAAATGTTTTATGAAATTTAAAGCTGCAAATGTAATGCTTTAATTTTTCGCGTAATATTTACCAGCAAAAATTTTACGAAAACGCGAACGGAACTGATAAAAGCGTTATTATTTCAGGTGAGTTTTTTTAATTTTTTTAACAAAAAAATTGCCAGAACCCACTGCTAAATAAAAGCAGTAGCCGCTGGCAATTTTTTTATAAGTACAATAATGTTTAGAAAAATATACCTGCAGTAATCACAAACTGGCTGGGCCGGTTGTCAATCGAATAAGAAGTATCGCCTATCTTAACGCTTTCGCCCAGTTTGCTCAGACTGCCTTCATATTTTGCATCCAGGGTCAAGGTATTAAGCAGATCTAAGCCAACGCCTACCTGGTATCCCCAAGTAGCTCCGTTAAATTCCTCCTTATATTCGGTAGCTGCTTCAATGGCAGACTTCTGATCAAGCATAATGCTGCCTACCGGCCCGGCCTGCAATCTTGCCGGTCCGAATTTCCATCCCACCATGATGGGAATATCAATTTTCTTAAAATCCTGATTTTTTATAGTCTCAATGTTATCCTGCTCATCAGATTCATAAATTTCCGTCACCTCAACCCTGGAACTGGTTGAGGTAAACATTAATTCTGGTTGTACATAGAGAGCAGCGAGAGATAGCCTGCCAAACAAACCGGCTTGAAAGCCTACTTTCGAATCCTCGGCTTTAACCTTGAGTTGATCGTAACTAACTTCTGACGGGAGATTGGTTAATTCTGTATCCAGGTTGCTTGAGGCCGAGACAATTCCACCTTTAACTCCAAACTGCAATTGTCCGAATGCAGCGGGTAAGGTGAAAAGCATAATTAATAAAATAAGATAAAATTTTTTCATAATTAATTTTTTTTGATGAATTTACTTAACTCATCAAAAATTATTCCCAAAACGATTTATATTCCTTCCGCTTCACTTACGTAACCCTGATTGATTTCATCTTCACTGGCCTCTCTAACTGACAGAACTTCGCCCTTAAAAAACAGATCGTCGCCTGCCAGGGGATGGTTAAAATCCATCTTTACCTTTTCTTCTCCAACTTCCAGCACAATACCATCAAGTCTGTTGCCTTCCTGGTCCTGCATAGGTACATAATTTCCTTCTTTCAGGAGATCATAATCTATTTCACCTTCAATTTTAAAGGTATCTATAGGAAGATCAATGATAGCGTCCTCGGAAGCTTGACCATAGGCTTCTTCTGAAGGAATCTTGAAATTAAAGCTATCTCCTTCCTGCAAGCCTTTAATATTTTCCTCAAATTTTTCCAGCATGTTACCAACCCCAAAAAGAAAGGTAAGGGGCTTTTCTTCGTCTACAGTTTCCACAACTTCCCCGTCAAAATTATTGACACTTAACTGGTATGTTACAGAAACTACTTTTTGCTTATCAATTGCCATAAAATCAATTTTTTATTAGAGTATCGGTTTAAAAATTTATTTGCAAAGGAAATGGAATAATTATACAATTTCAAAAATTCTTCTAAATAAATTAAAAAAAAGATGCAGCAGGTTTGTAAGCCAGGTTCTGTTCTCCGACTGCGCCGGATTTCCATCATTTATCTAAGCGACCTACCCCCCGGCTTCGGGCGAGCAACCCTCAAGCGCCGGTATACATGGTCTTGCAACCCATGAGTCTGGACAGCTATTCCGGTCACCCGGAATACTGGTGAGCTCTTACCTCACCTTTTCACCTTTTCCCACGCCAGTAGCGGAGGTAGTTATTTTCTGCTCCAGTACTAAACCCTCGCAGGTATCTTCCCTTTCGGAAGCATGGTGCTCTTTGTTGCCCGGACTTTCCTTTCCCTCGCTTGAGCGGGGGAACGATGGAAAAACCTGCTACACCCTAAAACTTTTGTATAAAGTAAAACGAGATAAAACGGTTATTATTTTTGCAGAAAAACCAGCGTTGCCCCATAACCGTATTCTTTGAAGGAAGCATCCTGGTAATCGAGATTCGGATAGTGGCGATCCAGGTATTTTCTTAACTCATACCGCAACCTTCCGTTTCCCACTCCGTGAATGAAAACAATCTTTTTGGTTTTGGGCGTTTTCATCGCACCCTCCAGGGACGTCTGAAATTTGCCCATTTGTATTTCCAACATTTCTTTGTTGGATAATTCTTTAGGCTTATCCACCAGTTCTTCAATGTGAAGATCCACTTCTTCCGTGTCGGTTTTCTTCTCCCTCGTTGTTTGACTTATGCTTTCCCGGTCCTCCTTTTCCTTCTCCCTGATTACTTCATTGATCTGATCATTTGTAAGTTCCGAAACCTTTTTATTGAACTCTTCTTCTTTCTTTAGCTTCAGAAGTAATACATTTTCATCGAAAAATTCATTTTCCTTGAAAGTGCTTGCCTTGAAAAATTTCTGGGGCTGTAGGTTAATGGTCAGATCCAGCGGAGCAACCGGAGGGAAGAATCCTTTTTTGTAAAACAGAAACTGAAAACGAAAATGTTTAATTTCATTTAATCGCTCTTTGTCAATGGTCTTAATGAAAAATTTCGTATTATCTTCCAGTTCACCTGAAGCAAAGTATACATAGGTGTTTGCCCTTTTGAGTAAAATCAGAAAATGCAGATAAAAGTTGCTGTCGTTGATCAGATAAGTTTCTAAATCATCATTAACAGGATTTTGCTGATCCAGGGGGAGAAAGGAAAAATAAATATGGTTGCCCGGATCTTCAGAAGTATCCAACACTTCGCTCTCCGGAACCTCTTCTCCAAAAGCATCATAATCCGGTTCTTCTTCTTCCTCTTCCTGAAATTCTTCCCGGGTATATTGATCTTCCGATTTGCTTTCCTCGTCATCAACTCTGAGAAGTTCCTCCTTCAATACGGGTACTTCAAAACCATCTTCATTCAATACGTTAATCATATCCTTGTTAATGATTCCGGTGACCTTTCCACCACCCGTGTCGTTTAAAAATTTTACCTGGTCGCCAACTTTTAATTTCATCTCCCTCTATTTTATAATGAAACAATTAATCATACAGTTTTCCCTCCAGTTTAACAGCAAATCACAAAATTAACTAATTTTGCATACCCAACGATAAAAATATGGTGAATCCAAAACATTTATCGGTAAAAGCATTTGATTATAATTTGCCTGAGGAATACATTGCCAAATATCCTTTACCCAATCGCGATGAATCTAAATTGCTGGTATACAACTCAGGTAGAATCATCAGTGACCATTTCCGCAATATCCCTCATCATCTTTCACCCGGTTATCTTCTTGTTTTCAATAACGCCAGAGTGGTCTATGCCCGCCTTTTCTTCCAGAAGACCACCGGTGCTAATATAGAGATATTCTGCCTCGAACCTTTGGAACCGCCCGACTATGCTTCGGCTTTTAAGCAAAACCATGCCGTACGCTGGAAATGCTTGGTAGGCAATCTGAAAAAGTGGAAATCGGGAGAACTCAAACAAACGCTGCAAATCGATACCAGGCATATCCATTTAAAAGCCCGAATGATCCACAGGAAGGAAAACCAGGTGATTATCCAATTTTCCTGGGATGACCAATCAGTTACTTTTGGTGAGATACTTGATCATGCCGGAAAAGTCCCTATACCACCTTATTTAAAGAGAGAAAGCGAAGAAATAGATAAAAACAGGTATCAAACGGTATATTCCAAAATAAAAGGTTCAGTAGCTGCTCCTACCGCAGGCTTGCATTTTAGCGACCGGGTAATGGCAGAAATGGACAAAAAAGGAATACAGCGGACTGAACTCACCCTTCACGTAGGGGCAGGAACTTTCCGGCCAGTAAAAACAGAAACTGCCGATCAGCATACCATGCATTTTGAACACTTTTCTATATCCCGGAAAACACTGGATCAACTGATAAAACAGCATGGTGAAATCATCGCCGTGGGAACCACTTCGGTAAGAACATTGGAAAGCCTGTATTGGATTGGTATTAAAATGCATGAACATCTAGTTGATGAAGACAATATCGGCTTAAACCAGTGGGAGCATCTTGAATTACCCGCTGAAATGGATGTTCCTGATGCTCTAAAAGCCATAAAACGGTACCTGGAGGATACCGGACAAGAGCATCTGAATGCAAGCACACAAATCATGATCACCCCAGGATACCATTTTCGGCTTATACGCGGGCTGATTACCAATTTCCACCTGCCCAAAAGCACATTGCTAATGCTGATTGCCGCATTCGTCGGTGACGACTGGAAAAAAATATATGACTACGCCCTCAGAAATGAATTCCGTTTCTTAAGCTACGGAGACAGCTCTCTGCTGCTGCCCTTTGGAATGTGAAAATTTACCTTCACGTTAAAACGCTTAAGGTTTAAAAATATAAGTTGGCAGTTGGCAAAGAGCAGTTGGCAAA
>JBNJFN010000084.1:5018-11018 GCA_051746885.1 Bacteroidota bacterium
CTCTGCTGCTGCCCTTTGGAATGTGAAAATTTACCTTCACGTTAAAACGCTTAAGGTTTAAAAATATAAGTTGGCAGTTGGCAAAGAGCAGTTGGCAAATCACTCAGCAGAAGTTTTTTGACTTATACCTAATTGAACAATTTAACAATCCATCCTCTTATCCACAAATGTCTAAATGCTAATTCTCTGGTCTTAGCCTTATCCTTCATCCTTCAGCTTCCGCATCAGCTCAACGAAATCAAAGATATCCCGCTCTGATGTATCAAAGGAGGTCATCAAGCGTACTACCGAGTTATTATGATCCCATACATAAAACAGAAATTCCTTTTGCAACTCAGGAATGATTTCGGGGGGAACTTTGGCAAAAACCCCGTTGGCCTCCACCTTCTGGGTTATTTCGATTCCCTCGATTTTTGAGGCTTCCTCGGCTAGAAGCCGGGCCATCTCATTGGAATGCCTGGCGTTTTCGTACCAAAGGTTACCGGAAAGGTACCTCAGGAACTGGGCGGAGATAAAACGCATCTTACTGGCCAGCTGCATTCCTTGCTTTCGGATGTATTTAAATTCCTCTTCAGCAGTATTATTGAAAAAAAGGATGGCTTCGCCGTACATCATACCATTTTTGGTGCCGCCGAAAGAAAGTACATCAACGCCGGCATCCCTGGTAAATTCTCTGAAACCTTTTTTCAGGGTAACGGCAGCATTTGCGATACGGGCTCCGTCCATATGAAGATACATATTGTTTTCATGTGCAAAATCGGCAAGTGCCTTTATTTCAAGTTGTGAATATACGGTACCCAGTTCAGTGGCCTGAGTAATGGAGATAAACCTGGGTTGAGAATGATGCTCAAAACCAATGCCTTTAATGTGTTTCCCGATCCCTTCGATGGTCAGTTTTCCATCTTCTGTTTCAACGGGTAAAAGTTTGATGCCGTTGAATTTTTCAGGTGCCCCGCATTCATCCTCATGTATATGGGCCGTTTCAGCACAGATCACCGAATGATACGAACGTGCAAAGGCTCCCAAACCCAATACATTGGCTGCTGTACCCAAAAAAACAAAATAAATTCCAGTATCTTCGCCAAAATGCTCTCTGAATTTTTCACAGGCCTTCCGGGTATATTGATCATCACCATAGGCGAGGACATGGCCCTTATTGGCTTCCTGCAGAGCAATGAAAATCTCAGGATGCACACCGGAATTGTTATCGCTTGCAAAACCTCTCATATATATTTTTTGTTTTAATAAAAATTATCTGAATCATTGATTTCGGGATCCTCCCGAATAAGAAGGCCCGGGGAGGAATATCCTACCCGGGCAAAATTAAGATTTTATAAATAAATCCAAGTTTTTCAACCTTCTTAAAACTGTTCATCGTATTTGGTCCAAAGTTTATCACCCAGATTCCAGGCCTTTTCCACAACTTTGTTGCCCCATTTAATGGTATAGTTTGTCAGGAATGTTTTTGCCTTTTCAGGATCCTCTTCGTACAACTCCATGGCTTTTTTATCAATTTCTGATTGCCGGGTAAAAAGCTTCTTTTGCCAGGGATCCCATACTGCATCGATATCCTTGTGCATATCGCCCCATCTTTGTGCAGCAAGTGTTCCAAGCCTGTTGAAAGCCCACCATGCCGACTCTCGGGTGTAGCCATTGGTTCTTCCCGGAGTGCTGTAAGATTCTGGTAGCTTTGTTGTGCCGGCATAAACCGGAATATAAATTGATGAGGCAATGTTATCCTGAGCCAGCCATACTAATCCTCCTATTTCGTCAGGTAGCCAACTGCGGCATTGAATGATGGTTCCATACATGGTATACCATCTGGCAATGGTTCTTTCACCAAGGAATCTGATATCTCCGGTTTCTTCATTTACCTGATACCATCCCCCGCTAACATCTTCAATAGCCAACTGGTCATAGGGCATAAATGGATTGGCCAGGGGTGATATTTCCTGCTCCCCTTCTTCGTTTTCCCAGGTAATATTTCGCCGCATATCATACGGTGTACCCTGATAATAGTCTTTAAATACCTTTACCAGATCACTGATTTCTACCTTTTCATCGGGTTTGACAGAAAAGGGGTAATTTTCAGAGGTGGGGCTCAGATCAAGAGATGGTGCCAGCAAATCGAAAACCCTCCACTCTCTTCTCCGGGATGCTATAGATTTACGGCTTTCGGGAGCATAAGCATAACAGAATTCAAAGGTCCCTTCGTTTTCATCCCACCATCCTTCTTCTTTGGCTACTTCAAAAACATTATCGGAGGCCATAAAATGCCCGGAATCGTCAGGATTGATCTGTCTTATCCTTGAAGCATTGGCATTCACTGAAATGTGATCATCGGGTACGCGCTGCGCAGCCCAGACGGAACCAACTTTTCCCTTTCCGGGACCGACAATCTCAAAATGCCAAACTTCTTCTTTATCAGCAATGGTCAGGCATTCGCCATAATCATTCCAGCCGTATTTTTTGGTGAGCTTGCCGGCCAGCTTTATGGCTTCCCGGGCAGTAGTGGCCCGCTCGAGCATAAGCTGACACAAACGCTGGCAATCAATCAAACCTTCGTCGGATTGAAGCTCATCCCTTCCTCCGAAGGTAGATTCGCCAATGGCCAGTTGATGTTCGTTCATGCTTGGATAAGCTGTATTCAGATAACCATTGGTTCGATCGACCTGTGGTATCTCTCCTATTTGCTCATGCCTATAGGCAGGCATGGCTTGTGTGGAATCATTCACCCTCTTATACATGGGAACTGTGGCATCGGATTCATGATCCCCGGCAGGTTTAATATTCATCCAGGAACGTGTACGATGACTGTCATCTGTGTGGGATGTAATAACAGACCTGTCAGCCGTGGCATCTTTCCCTGCCGTTATACTGGTGCAGCCTTCGGGAAAACCACCCTTCCAATCGGCTTTCGACTGTGAAAACCCGTAATTCGTATTGAAAAATAATAAAACAACTAATAATACCGGTAATTGAATGATTTTTCGTCTCATAGCTTTTTAAAATTTTTAGACCCCAAAATAATAAAATTGATCACAATTCCATTGTTATAATATTGTTTAAAACAAATAAAAATACATTTGTATGATACCGGGATTTCATATTACTTTCAATTCAGAAAAAAATTGTATATATTGTCAAAATGATTATCACCATATTTGAATTGGGATAATTGTCAAACAAAACGAAGCAATTGTATGGATAACAGTAAAATGGATAAACTGGGGCTGAAAAAGAAGATCTACAACAGATGTCTTGAAATTCTGGAGCACAATGCCGAAACCGCCAGACAAATTATGAATGAAATACAGATTGACGCCAATGAAGCGGAACAGGAACACGATGTTTTTGACGGCTCACGATCTGAATTGCTGAGAGAAAGAGATATATATGCCGGACAGCTCCAAAAGGCGGTAGATGACATTCACATATTGAAAAAAGTATCCTTTGACGGACTGGAAGAAAAGGTAGAGTTTGGAGCCGTTGTCATTACAAACAAACAAAAGATGTTCATTGCCCTGGGCCTGGGAAAGGTGGAAGTCAATGGTGACACTTACTACGTGATTTCTAAAGATGTTCCCATATATAAAGCCATGGAAGGTCTGAAAAAGGGAGACACTTTTGAATTCAATAACATGAAATTTGAGATACAGGATGTATTTTAAATTTAAGTGGGCAAACTTGTGAGTTATGAGTCTGGAAGTTGCTCAGTTAACCAGTAAATCAATTAACTAAATCAACCAATCATTACACATAAATACCTTGATATCAAAGAATCATGAGTAAACTCAACCTTCGGGGAAAAGATCTGCAACGTATCGGCTTTGCCGACGACCGGGCCATGAGTGTTGCAAAAAACGTGATGCTCAAATATTATAAACATAACAATAAGGCAGAAGCCCTTGAGATATTGAAAAAGGTGCACAAAAACCCCAAAAAATTCATCAACCATCCGCATTTGGGAAAAATAGCGGAGGTACTTGCCGAAAAAACGCAATCGCAAAAGAAAATTTCAGTCAGCCTGGATCAACAAAAGCCCTATAAAATATACGGAGCAGAAAGAATAGAAAAAGGAGCTTTGGACCAAATGGCTACTGCCATGCAATTGCCCATCTCTCTTCAGGGTGCTTTGATGCCGGATGCTCATCAGGGGTATGGGCTGCCCATTGGCGGAGTGCAGGCCACCAAAAATGAAGTGATCCCTTATGGGGTGGGTATGGATATTGGCTGCAGAATGTGCATGTCCATTTACGATCTGAATGTGGACCAGATCACCAAAAACCAGACCCGCCTGAAAAGTCTGCTTACAGAAAATACCCGCTTTGGCAGGGCCGAATTTAAAGAACCCAAAAACCATCCCATATTGGAACGTCCGGAGCTTAACGAAATCGGGTTTTTAAAAACTTTGAAAAAGAAAGCCCATGACCAATTAGGAAGTTCGGGGCATGGCAATCATTTTGTGGATATCGGCATACTGGAGCTCAAGGAATATATTCCTGAGAAAGACCTGCATCCCGGAAATTACTTTACCATTCTTTCCCATTCCGGTTCCCGTGGACCGGGAGCCGAGATAGCACGGCATTATACAAAAATAGCCATGGATAAATGTGACCTGCCTAAAGGAGCACGGGCTCTGGCCTGGCTTGATCTGTCAGGGGAAGAAGGAATTGAATACTGGAAGGCCATGAACTGGGCCGGAGATTATTCAGCAGCCAACCACCATGTGATTCATGAAAAACTCTCAGAAGCACTCGGAAAAAAACCCCTGGCCATGTTGGAAAACCATCACAACTTTGCCTGGCGGGAAAAATTACCTTCCGGGGAATCCGGGATCATTCACAGAAAGGGAGCAACACCGGCTCACAAGGATGTGTTAGGAATTATTCCCGGATCTATGGCTTCTCCTGGTTATGTCGTGCGGGGCAAAGGCAACGCAGAAGCTCTCAATTCGGCTGCTCACGGTGCAGGAAGGGTTATGTCACGCAGTCAGGCCAAAAAACAGTTCCAGGCTAAAGAGCTACATGAATTGCTCAATGAAAAAGGCGTGGTGCTCATCGGCGGAGGACTAGATGAATCTCCCCTGGCCTATAAGGATATCGGTGAAGTGATGCAGCTTCAGGAAGAGATGGTGGATATACTGGCTGTATTTAAACCGAAGATCGTCAGGATGGAATAAATTAGTAATCAGTATGCAGTAATCAGTATGCAGTTGAAAAAATCTGAAAAGGGAAATATCATTTATTCAAAATATTAATAGATTTGTCAAAGAAATACCAGACTTATGGACCAAAACACCCAGTCATCCCCTTTTAAGCTGGCATCTAAATTTGTAAACAGCACCGACCGAAATATATTTCTTACCGGAAAGGCAGGAACAGGCAAAACGACCTTCCTGAAACAAATCGTTCGAAACACGCATAAAAAGGTAATGGTGGCTGCTCCAACAGGTATTGCAGCCATAAATGCGGGAGGTGTTACCTTGCATTCGCTGTTTCAATTACCTTTTGGCAGTTTTCTTCCCTCCTCTCAACCCATTGATGATGAAATTATCGATACACAAATCAGTACACCCCAGTCCATAAAAAAATCCCTGCGCATGAACAGTCATAAACGTAAGCTGATCAATGAAATGGAGGTGCTGATCATCGATGAGGTGAGCATGCTTCGGGCGGATATACTGGACGCCATTGACACGGTGCTGAGATATGTTCGCAGAAGGGCAGCCATGCCCTTCGGAGGGGTTCAGATGGTATTTATTGGCGACTTGCTTCAGTTACCCCCTGTAATCAAGCAGGAAGAAAAAAAGTACCTGGAATATTACTATACCACTGGTTTCTTTTTTGAGGCCAGGGCACTGCAGGAAGCCCGCCCGTTGTATATTGAACTGGAAAAAATATTCCGGCAGACCGACCAACAATTTATAGAAATCCTTAACCATTTCCGGGATAATACCGTAACCAGCAAAGATCTGGATGTACTGAACAGGCATTACAA
>JBNJFN010000085.1:0-2312 GCA_051746885.1 Bacteroidota bacterium
GAGATCCACAGAATACCTTTCCCCTTCTAATTTAAGGGTTTCAACAGGCTGGCCTGAGATGTCTTGACACATCACAGCAAAAGTTATCATTATAAGGAAAGGTATCAATCCTTTTGTCATCAGGCACTCATCTTCTTATTCAGCTCTAGCAGGTCGTCAATGTATTGCCGGTCATTAGACAACCTGGGTACTTTATTCTGTCCTCCCAGTTTGCCTCTTTTCTTCATCCATTGATAGAACAGTCCCGGTTTGGCTTTGTGAACGATGGGAGCCTCCAGGGTGATGTCTTTATACCTTTTGGCCTCGTAATCCGAATTGATGTTTTGCAGGGTCTTATCCAGCGACTTTTTGAATTTTTCCAGATCGTCTGGTTCCTGCTCGAATTCTATCAGCCATTCGTGTTTGCCCTTGGACTCGGTATCCATATAAACAGGTGCTCCCGTATATTCCTCGATCAGAGCTCCTGTTTCGTTGCAGGCCGTCTTAAGGGCGTTTTCGGCATTCTCAATGATGACCTCCTCTCCGAAAGCATTGATGAAATGTTTGGTTCTTCCCGTTATTTTGATTTTGTGCGGATACAGACTGGTAAACTGAATGGTGTCGCCTATCATGTACCTCCACAGGCCACCGTTGGAAGATATAACAAGGGCATAATTTTTTCCCGTTTCTACCTCGTCCAAAGTGAGTGCCTCAGGATGATCTTTTCCCAGTTCATCCATGGGAATAAATTCGAAGAATACCCCATAATCCAGCATTAAGAGCATATCTTTTTGGGTCGGAGAATCCTGAATGGCAAAGAAACCTTCCGAAGCATTGTAAACTTCCATATACTGAACATTTTCCGAAGGGATTAGCTTTCTGAAATGTTCCTGGTAAGGACCAAAGCTTACACCTCCGTGGACAAACAGCTCCAGGTTCGGCCAAACTTCCAGTATATTGTTTTTACCGGTTTTTTTCAGTATGTGCTTGAGCAAAACAAGCATCCATGAGGGTACGCCGTTGATATTGGTAATATTCTCCCTGATGGTGGTTTCAGTGATCTTTTCCAGTTTTTCTTCCCATTCGGCCATCAGGGCAATATCCTGCCGCGGGGTTTTGACAAAGTTGGTCCAGAACGGTGCGTTGTCAATCAAAATGGCAGACAAATCGCCGTAAAAGCTCTTATTGTTGATTTTGTTTATCTGCTGGCTTCCACCAAGGGTTAACCCTTTGCCTGAATAAAGCTTGCTGTCGGGGTAGTTGGAGAAATAAATGGCCAAGGTGTCCTTTCCGCCCCTAAAATGGCAGTTTTCCAAAGATTCTTTGCTTACGGGAATGAATTTGCTTTTATCACTGGTAGTACCGGAAGATTTGGCAAACCACCTGATGAACCCCGGCCACAAAACATCCTTCTCGCCTTCCAGCAACCGGTCAATATAGGGTTTCGTGTCTTCATACTTGCTCACCGGCACCCGCTTTTGAAAATCCCGGATGCTGTCAACAGACTGATAATCGTATTTCTTTCCCCATTCTGTATCTTCGGCTTTGTTTATCAGCTTGAACAATTGTTCTTGCTGCACGTCCAAAGGATGGTTTTTGAACAGTTCAATCTGATACATCCTTTTAACGTTGAGCCAGTTAACTAATGAGTTGATAATTTGCATGGTTCCTTTTTATTTACTGAGTAGCCAAATATATGGATAAAAATTTGAACGATGAATTTATGTATAAAAATATATCTCCAATACCTGGTTATAATTTCAACGATTTTACCCGTATTTAATATTATTCAGTTAACAGATTTATTCGGAGCCTGTTTTGTGGAGAATTTCCAGTCCTTCCTTCAGGTGGTCGTCCGGGTGAGCAAAGTTCATACCTACTACACGATTGTCCACAAAATCGTGGTAATAGAATGATAAAGGAAACAGGGCTACTTTATTCTCAGTGATCAGATCCGTTACGAATTCGGTATCTGTTTTGTTGCTGATCCGGTCGTATTTGAGAAGCTGGAAGTAGGTGCCCCTGGTTTCTATCAGTTCGAAAGGAGTTGATTTGAGATATTGATGCACCAGTGACCTTTTGGATTCATGCTTTTCTTTTATGGCGCTTACATTGATACCTTCTTTCAGATAATCCGCCAAAGCATATTGAAAAGGAGTATTCACGGAATTGATCTGAAATGTATGGGTTCTCCTGATCTCCGCGGAATATTTTTCAGGAGCGATACAATATCCGATTTTCCATCCGGGGATGTTAAACAGCTTTCCAAATGAAGAAACCACGATGCTTCTTTTGTACAGTTCGGGAATCTGCAAAAGACTTTGATGTTCATT
>JBNJFN010000085.1:2412-11015 GCA_051746885.1 Bacteroidota bacterium
AGGGCGTGAAGGATCTGAAGCCTGTTTTCCCTTTTGATCTGAAGTTCCTGATGTTGTTTTCCCGATGGTTTTAATAATTCATGAAGATGAGCGCTGTTGGGTAATCCCAAAAAGTGGTTGTGGAACGGCTTCAGCGAGGTGAACTTACCGTTTTGCATGTCGAAATAGGATAGTGATGAGCTGTAATTGTTCCGGGGAAAAAATCCAAGGTATTTGGTAAGATGCACCAGGAAGTAAAGATGAAAATTGCCCAGTCCTTTTTCTTTGATATCGAGCATTTTGATATGATTGAACAGGAATCCGAAGAGATCAGGGTTGGATTCTTCTTCCTGTAGCGTTTTGTAAAGTACTTCAGCAATGAACAGGGCTATGGTCCTTTTCCTGTAATCATAGGGGATGGATTGGAATGGATAAGCGTTTGAAGCTTCCTTTATTTTCTGCAGCTCCCTTTGCTGTTTGTAATATACTTCAAGGTGTGACAGGAAAAGCGGCTGGAATAGGTTGAGGTTCATTTTGGAGTTTTTCCTGCGAATGCCTTGCAACATAAAGGAAATCCTGCCAAAGGCTTCCGTATAGGCGGTAAGTATGGCACTCGTGTCGGAGTATTTGATATGATGTAAGGCGATGGCCTGTGTTTTGGTGAGCATCTAAATAATATTTTGAAATCACAAATCACAAATAATACCAAAATTCCAATGATCAAAATACAAAACTCCGATCGGCCAGGTTTGGAACATTTGAAATTGGTTATTCGAGATTATTTGTCATTTGAGATTTGGAATTTGATATTTACTATATTTTAGGTTGTATAACCAGCAATTAATCGCTCTATATCATCAATGCTTTTGGGTATTCCGGAAGACATATTGACCGGCGGAGTATCCACCAGAATATCATCTTCGATCCGGATGCCCATGTGCTCTTCTGGTATGTAGATCCCGGGCTCCCAGCTTATCACCATTCCCTTATCCAGTATAACGTTTTTATCGCCGTGATCATGCACATCCAGTCCGATAAAGTGCGATACGCCATGGGGAAAATATTTTTTCCATACCGGATTTTCATTATTCTGTATGTCTTTCCTTTTATAGAGCCCCAATTGGATATGCTTTTCGATCAGTTGTTCTATGACTTTATCGTTGAGCTCCTTAATGGTGATTCCCGGCTTGATTTCCTTTTGCAGGGTTTCCATAACTTCCAGCACAGCCTGGTAACATTCTTTTTGTCTTGTAGTGAACTGTCCGTTCACGGGAATGGTCCGGGTGATGTCTGCTGCATAATTCCGGTATTCCGCTCCGAAATCTAAAAGAAGCAATTCTTTATCCCTGCATACATCGTTGTTTTTGCTGTAATGAAGCACAGTGGCATTTTTGCCTGAGGCAACAATGGGTTCGAACGCAAAACCGTTGGTATGACGAATAATGAACTCGTGAGTGATCTCTGCCTCCAACTCTTTTTCGGAAATACCCGGCCTGACTGTTTTAAAAATCCTGTCCAGGGCTTTGCCTGTAATATCGATGGCCTTTTGCGTTGCGTCAATCTCTTCAGGTTCCTTTCGCAATCTCAACTCTGCCAGAATGGGTTTCAGGTTGAGGAAGGTATGAAACGGATATTGATTGCGGAACCGCTCCAGGTAGATTTCATCCGAAGATTTCAAGCCGGCGGTATTCAATCTTATACCGGTGTTAAAATAGATCTTTGTTTTGGAACGCAGGAGTTTTTCTATAATCTCATCGAATTGGTGTGTCCATCGTATATTTTCTATTCCCGAGAGGCTTTCCGCCTGATCTTTCCTTAGCTGGCCGCCTTCCCAAAGGGCGCTTTGGCTGTTTGGTTCTTCAATGAAAAGATAATCCTTTTCCTTTTCTATTACCAGAATGGTCCCTTCCTGTTCGATTCCTGAAAGATAAAAGAGGTCGGAATTTTGCCGGAAAGGAAAAAACTGGTCGCCATTTCTTGGCATCTTGTGATTGGAACAAAGGAGGGCAAGCGAATTTTTATCCATGTGCCCTTTTAGTTTTTGCCTGTTTTTTATGAAAAATTTATGAGAAAAAGGCTCGTACATAACTTAGAATAATTTTAGATTATTGAATTTCTGTTAAGAAACATTTATTTTGCATGAAGTTGAGAATATATTTGTATATAATATATATGAGTCCGGTTTAAAAAGCTAATTTTTATGCACACGGCGCTTAGCGGCTACTATAGTTGTTTGTCAATCAATATGATAATTTTGATAACTTTGGCTAAGAGAGCCGCTTAGCGCCTTTTTAGACTAGACTCATATATCAGACGTAATGTCTCACGCAAGTTTATAAAATTAAACCAAAAACGACACCTATGAGCAGTTTTTTTACCTCATCCGTTGGGAAAAAGTTCATAATGAGTGTAACAGGGATCTTTCTCATACTGTTCCTGATCGTTCATTTAACTGTAAATTCTTTTCTGCTGGTGGGATCCGATGCCTTTAACGAGGCCGCCCATTTTATGGCCACCAATCCTGTGATTGTGGTTATTGAGCCCCTGTTGGCCCTGGGATTTATTGTGCATATCATCTATTCGGTTTATTTAACACTGCAGAACCAGAGAAGCAGACCCATGCACTATAAAAAAGTGGACCGGTACAGCAGTACAACCTGGCCATCAAGGAACATGTTCATCCTTGGTGGATTTATCTTAATTTATCTGGTGATCCATCTTTCCAATTTTTTCTGGAAGGCTAAATTTGGGCATGTAGACACGGTGATGGTTAACGGAACTGAAATGCAGGATCTTTACGGGTTGGTTTCCACTTTGTTTAAAAACTGGTGGTGGTATGATCTGATCTATATATTGGGAGCCCTTTTCCTGGCGCTGCATTTATCCCACGGATTTTGGGCAGCGTTTCAGTCACTGGGATGGAACAACGATAAGTGGAGACTCCGGCTGAAAAGAATTGCCTATGTTTTTGCCGTGATCATGGGTGTTGGTTTTTCTATAATACCGATATATTTTCTGATAAGTACCAGTTAACCCCGCATTAGAAAAACCGGTTTTTTGCGAAAGAAGTGAAGCAAAAAGCCAGGTTTTTCAATAGCGTCAGAATTATAAATAATTCGGGTTAGGAGCAACAATATATAATAAAGCACCAAATAGCAAATCCCAAATAACAAACAATATCAAAATATCAATGATCAAAATACAAAACGAGGATCGGCTAAGTTTGAAACATTTGAAATATGGTTATTAGATATTATTTGGTTTTTGCCTGCCGGCTGGGCAGGGTGCTTGAGATTTGTAATTTACTATTTCAGGAAATCTAATTAAATGTTAATATATCATATAGATATTAATCTATGGTTAAGCTAGACTCAAAAATCCCCCAT
Source organism: Bacteroidota bacterium (assembly GCA_051746885.1). Taxonomy (GTDB): domain Bacteria; phylum Bacteroidota; class Bacteroidia; order Bacteroidales; family UBA12077; genus JAGXLC01. The sequence continues at coordinate 5,778 of JBNJFN010000085.1, forward strand.
GGTCCTTTAAAAGAGAAATGGACCAATTATTTGGAATCCATGAAGCTGGTAAGTCCGGCGAATAAAAAGAAGCTGGAAGTTATTGTTGTAGGAACCGGCATTGCCGGTGCCTCGGCTGCCGCTTCACTGGCTCAGCTTGGATATCATGTAAAATCCTTTTGTTATCAGGACAGTTCACGCCGGGCCCATTCCGTAGCTGCGCAGGGTGGGATCAACGCCGCCAAGAATTACCGCAACGACGGTGACAGCATTTACAGGCTGTATTATGATATGATCAAGGGAGGAGATTATCGTGCCCGCGAGGCCAATGTGTACCGGATAGCTGAAGTCAGCAACGGGATCATTGATCAGTTGACTGCTCAGGGAGTCCCTTTTGCCAGGGAATACGGAGGTCAGATTACCACCCGTTCTTTTGGCGGTGTTCAGGTTTCCAGAACTTTTTATGCCCAGAGTCAGACGGGGCAACAGGTATTGCTTGGCTCTTATTCCGCATTGAAACGGATGATAGCCAAAGGTAAAGTGGAGATGTTTCACCGGCGGCAGATGCTGGAGCTGGTATTGGTAGACGGGGAAGCCCGCGGCATTATTACAAGAAATCTGGTGACCGGTGAGCTGGAGCGCCATTCGGCTCATGCAGTTGTGCTGGCCACCGGTGGGTATGGTACAATATATTATTTATCCACGTTGGGAGTATCTTCCAGCGGATCAGCCGCCATGACCGCCTACCGGAAGGGAGCTTATTTTGGTAATCCGAGTTTTATCCAGATCCACCCGACTTGTATTCCTCAGCTAAGCGATTTTCAGTCGAAGCTCACACTAATGTCGGAATCCCTGAGAAATGACGGCCGGATCTGGGTGCCCCAAGCAAAGGGAGATAAAAGAGAGCCGAATGCCATCCCCGAAGAGGAGCGGGATTATTACCTGGAACGCAAATATCCGGCTTTTGGCAATCTGGTTCCCCGTGATGTAGCATCCAGGGCAGCTAAAGAACGCTGTGATAAGGGATACGGAGTAGGACCTACCGGCCAGGCCGTTTACCTTGATTTCAAACATGCCATCCAGGAGCAGGGGGCTAAGGCCATCGGTAATAAATATGGAAACCTGTTCGACCTGTATGAGAAGATAACCGGAGACAGCCCCTATGAAACCCCAATGAAGATCTATCCGGCCGGTCATTATACCATGGGCGGCCTTTGGGTGGATTATGAGCTTATGACCACCATCCCCGGATTGTTTGCCATTGGGGAGGCAAATTTTTCGGACCATGGTGCCAACAGACTTGGAGCTAGCTCGCTGATGCAGGGTGCCGGCGACGGATATTATATCCTGCCCAATACCATTGGCAACTACCTGGCTGATAAAATTAAAACCGCCAAACCGGAAACAAGCAGGGAGGAATTCGCCAGGGCAGAAAGCGATGCCAGGGAAAAGCTGGGAAATTTGATGGCAATTGACGGCTCCCAAACCGCTACTTCCTTTCATAAACGACTGGGTAAAATCATGTGGGATCATTGTGGTATGAAAAGGAACAAAGAAGGTTTGGAAGAAGCCCGTGAACAGGTCAAACAGCTAAAAGACGAATTTTATAACGATCTGAAAGTTCCGGGGTCTATGGATCAGATGAATCAGGAGCTTGAGAAGGCAGTGAGGGTGGCTGACTTTTTCGACTTAAGCCAGCTCCTGATTGAGGATGCCCTGAATCGCAATGAATCCTGCGGAGCCCATTTTAGAGAAGAGTACCAAACCGAAAGCGGCGAGGCCCTGAGGGATGATGAAAACTATATGTATGTGGCTGTATGGGAATACCAGGGTGATAACAAAATGCCTGCCCTTCACAGGGAATCCCTGCAGTATGAATTTACCGAAGTGAAGGTGAGAAGTTATAAATAATGATTGCTATTGTTTAAATTATATACGTATGAAAGTAAAACTACAGATATGGCGCCAGCCTTATGCATTGACCAAAGGTAAGTTCGTCGACTACGAGCTTGATAATATCAATCCGGAAATGTCGTTCCTGGAAATGCTTGATGCGCTGAATGAGAAGCTGATCAAACAGGGTGAAGATCCTGTTGCCTATGAGCACGACTGCCGGGAAGGCATTTGCGGTTCGTGCGGGTTGTTCATCAATGGGCGTCCCCATGGGCCGGAAAGGGAAGTAGCCACCTGCCAGCTCCACATGCGGTCATTCCGCGACGGTCAGAAGATCGTGGTGGAACCCTGGAGAGCAAAACCTTTCCCTGTTATTAAGGACCTGGTCGTAGATCGCAGTGCTTTTGAAAAGATCATGGAAGCTGGCGGATTTGTTTCTGTGGACGCTGGTTCGGCGGCCGAAGCCAACCAAACGCCGGTGAAGAAGATAAATGCAGAAAAAGCCTTTGATGCCGGTATTTGTATCGGATGCGGAGCCTGTGTGGCCGCCTGCAAAAATTCATCAGCCCAGCTTTTTGTATCGGCAAAGATATCTCAGCTTGCCCTGCTTCCACAGGGTAAACCGGAAGCCAAACGAAGGGCGCTGGGCATGCTGGCAAAAGCTGATGAACTGGGTTTTGGGAGTTGCACCAGCACCGAAGCCTGTGAAGTTGAATGTCCCAAGGCCATCTCACTGGATCACATCGCACGGATGAACCGGGAGTATTTTAGGGCTTCCTTCTCTGAGGAGGAAAAGGAGTAGGAAAAGAGGACTTGCCTCACCACAATATTCCGTGATTCCAAAACCTTCGTGCACGCTTGCATGGTACTTTCAAACGGATTCGAAACCTTCGCGCATGCATGCATGACGTTTTCCAAAGCCGAGAAAACGTCTCGCATGCTTGCATGGCATTTTCCAATGTCGAGAAAACGTCCCGCATGCTTGCAGGATATTTTCGGACAGTTCCGAAATCGCCCCGCATGGCTGCCTGGTGATTTCGGAAACTCCCGAAATCGTCCCGCAGGTTGCCTGATGGTTTCGGAAAGTTCCGAAATCATGCCGCAAGCTTGCATGAAAGTTTCTTGCCCACCTAATTTATCCCTTCATCGTTTCCTCAACTTCTTCAATGGTAATGGGCAGTCGTTTCCCGATCACGCGGCAGCCGTCGTCGGTGATCAGAATGTCGTCTTCCAGCCGCACGCCACCGAAACCTTTATACTCATTCACTTTTTCATAGTTGATGAACTGGGTGAACTTCTTTTCGCTTTCCCATTTCTCAATGAGCTCGGGGATGAAATAACAGCCTGGTTCGTTGGTGAGCACATGGCCTGGTTGTACCCTTTTGCCGAACCGCAGTCCTGAAAATCCAAACAAGGTTGGACGTTGGATTTCTTCATCATATCCCACAAGGTTTTCGCCAAGCCCTTCCATGTCGTGGACATCAAGTCCCATTGGATGGCCCAGGCCGTGCGGCATGAACATCGCATGCGCTCCGTTTTGAACGGCTTCTTCCACATCGCCTTTCATAAGATCCAACTCCTTCAATCCTCTGGCGAGGGTTCTGACGGCTTCGGTATGGACATCCAGATAGGGCACACCGGGTTTGGTCATCTCCCGGGCCCGGTTATTCGCTTCCAGTACGATGTTGTAAATGCCTTTCTGCCTTTCATTGAATTTGCCGTTTATGGGGATGGTACGGGTGAAATCGGATGCATAATGCATGTTGGTCTCTCCTCCGGCATCAGTCAGCATCATACGGCCTTCTTCCAGCATATTACCATGGTAATGGTTGTGAAGGGTTTCTCCGTGCTGGGTCAGAATGACAGGGAACGAGATCATCCCGTCATGGGTTCGCGGAATGCCTTCCAGCACCCCGGATATCTCCCTTTCATAGATGCCCGGTTTACACATTTTCATGGCGGTAACATGCATCTGATAGCCTATGGCTGCTGCTTTTTCCAGTTCTTCAATCTCATATTTGTCCTTGATGCTCCGCATCTCAATAATCGCTTTGATAAGCTCTTCCGACACAAAGTTTTCTGTTTCCAAATGATGAATGTCCAGTAGATTGGCAAATTTGATGATGTTGTCGCCCCTGTAAAAAGGGATGACATGTATTTTTTGTCCTTTGTTTCTTGCCTTTTTAAGAAAATCAGACAGTTCTCCCGCCGGATGTGCGTTTTCCACTCCTACTTCCTGGCTGAGTTCCTTCATTGAAGGCTGGGGCCCCATCCAGATGATGTCTTCCAGTTCCACATCATCGCCGAAAATGTATTCCTTGTCGTTGTCTAAATCGATGATACCGGTGAGATCAGGCATGTCCAGCCCAAAATAATAGAGGAAGGTGCTGTCCTGGCGGAACAGGTAATCATTTCCCGGATAGTTCATGGGTGTTTCTCCGTTTCCCATAAGAACGATCAGTCCGCTGTTTACTTTTTGCTTCAGTAGCCTGCGGCGGTTTATATAAATATCTTTTTTAAACATATCAGAAATTTTAAGTGGATTAAACTTGCTCTAAAATATAATTCTTTGGAGAATTTTTTACAAAGCGGAATCAAAAAGTTCATATATCTTTAAAAGGCGCTGTAGTATCGTAGGCAGGAAATATTTATCCGGGAGCAGGAAAATTGAAAATTATTGGTTAAATTTGACAATTCTGGACCAAACATCTGAAAGGCGAAAAATAGTCGAGCGAGTAACAAGCTTTTGTTATATGCTTTACAACATGCCGGGCATAAATATTTGAATGTCCGGTATGTTTTTATAACCTTTACAGGGTTAAATACGTATGGGATGATTTTGGCTTTATCCTTCTTATGGAGGGATCTTTTGAAAACAATGTAACAAAATCTTCCAACTTTTGCAGGACAGATTTTGTAACACAACAAAAAAGATATATATTTATATTACCAATTAATACCCATGGGAAAAGGTTTTCATAACAACAGCATAGGTTTTTTTGTTTCTTCAGAGTCATGGATAAAACATCAACATTGGCATCACGAAGTTTCAAAGGCTCTGTATGGGAGGGGGTATCATGTCTCCATAATCACATCAAAAGGAGGCAGGTTATATACCAAATCCCAACGTTATGGAATTCCTGTTTATCCTTACAGGAAAAAAATATTTTTATTAACCAGCATTCTTCAGCTAAGAAAGATCTTTCGGAAAGAATCCATCTCCACTTTGTTTATCAACCATCCGAAAGATCTCAGAAAGGCTTCACTGGCTGCCTGGCTGGCCGGGGTGAACAAAGTTATCTACAGGCGTGGGACCGTTTCTCCTGTAAAAAAGAATTTTATCAACAAATGGATTTTTCAGCGGCT
>JBNJFN010000086.1:0-10957 GCA_051746885.1 Bacteroidota bacterium
CCGCAGCGTCATTTCAGTCATACGGGTTTCTGACGATACAAAAGGTTTGTAACTAAGTTGTTGGTCTGCCATATTCCATATTATTTGATATTAAACATTATGAAAAAAGAGGGCTAAATGTAACAAAAAAATCCGGGGAGAAAGGATCTGCTCAAAACATAGATTTTAACAGGAAAACATTAAAAAGATCAATTATTTGAATGTTAGCCAATTACATTATATCTATATTTTGTAAAACATATCCATATTCCTACCGTTTTTCTTATATTATATAATTATCTTTATATTTGCATATTTTCAATAAAAGCCAGGACACAGATACAATTTTTAAAGGGAATGGATCAAGAACTTTATCTATCAGATAACTTTAGCCAATCATTATCGTAAGAAACTCCATAAATAAAAAGCATTTAAATTATGAAATTCTCAATAATAGCAGCCATATTTTTCATTTTCAGCTTAAACGGGTTCACCCAGGAAAAAGGAAAAGTGAAATGGTACAGTTTTGAGGAAGCAGTTAAGCTTAATGAAAAAAATCCCAAAAAATTACTGATTGATGTGTACACCGATTGGTGCGGATGGTGCAAAAAGATGAAAAAACAAACTTTCAATAACTCAAAAATTGCCCAGTATATCAATGAAAACTACTATCCCGTTCGGTTCAATGCTGAAACAAACAAAAAAGTGAAATTCAAAGGCCGGACATTTTCCAAAAAAGAAGGGGAAGAGGGCAAAAGACCACATGATCTCGCCATTGCTTTGTTGAATGGAAAAATGTCATACCCTTCGGTGGCTTATCTGGATGGCAAAAATGAACTCATTACAGCAGTACCCGGATATTATGGACCAAAGGATTACGAACCCATCCTAAAATATTTTGCAAACGATATCTATAAAACCAAATCCTTTGAGGACTTCAAGGAGCAATTTGAAAACACCCTCATAGAAGAATGATCACTGAGCTTAATTGGGATTATCGTTTCCCTTATTCATCGTTATCTTCAGGGTAGAGTTGCATAATCTGTGAATCCATCAGGAATTGATAAGGAATCTGAAGAACAGGTCCAAACTGGTAAAGCTCCAGATATTTCTTCGCCATTAAATTATCGCCGTATTTCATCCTTAATACAGTATTCACCGGAAGTCTGTAATGAAATTGTGGCATGTCTGAAGCAGCAAATCTATCGTGCATCAATTCGCTCATTTTCCCTGTATCTTCCGCAAGCTCAAGTTCTATCCATATTGGAGTTCCATCATCCTGTGAAGGTTTTAAAATACCCTCTTCCTGAGAAAACCGGAAAAGCAGTTTTGGCTCCTCGTCATTATTAATGCTGTCGGGGGTCCATTTTACTGTAAACTGAACTGTATCAGTCATTTGTTTGCCTGTAAAAAGGGAAAGATATTGCTCCTCAATCCGATTCATCTCATTTACGGCTGATTCCATGGCCTGCCCCTCGGGATAATAATCTCCCATACCAGATATCAGCTCAAAACGTTTCTCCCTGATCATAAAAATAAAATTGGCTGCTTCACTGGCTTTGTCAGGCTTGTCCTTTTCCACAACCTCAGTCTTTTCAACAGGAACCCTGGCGAATAAAGAATCCTGCCATACCTTTTCGTATACGGTTTTTGTTTCCTCACCCACAAATTTTCTTACACTCAGATCCTTATAAAGGAGCTTGTTATCATAATCCTTTTTGCTGTAAAAATCAGAATCATCCGATTCTTCTTTATCAGTCGCATCGAAAGGAATTATCCACCCTTCCCCGGTAAATTTTGACCAGTCAATCTTAAACCTTCCCCTGGGTTCAATGGCATACAAATGGTCATAATCGATCAGGTTGGATTCTTTGATGTCAATATCCCCAATATTCCATTCTACTTTCCTGTTATGAGGGATATTGGACAAGCCGAGCAGTTTTTCCCCAAATTCATGATAAGGTCCGGGGATGACTATCTCCCGTTCCATCTTGACCCGGAAGGTCAGTTGGGTTTTTGGTAAACCGTAAACCAATCCGTTCCGTATCTTCTGAGAATTGGTAGTATCTACTTTATAAGTACGTGTGGTTGCCTCCTGCTTTGTTTTGCAACTTATCCCGGCAACCATCAGGAGTGCTGCACCAATTACAATATGAACCAATAATCTATTTTTCATTTTCCTTTATGTATTTAAAAGCTATACTTATTGAATTGATAATATCGGAAGCTATAAGAGACTCTTCACCGGTTAATTCCACTGCGAGATCTCCTGCCAGCCCATGAAGGTAAACACCAATAACTGCAGCCAAACCCGGCTCATATCCTTGTCCAAGCAAAGAGGTAATCATGCCGGTAAGAACATCACCGCTTCCACCCGTAGCCATTCCCGGGTTTCCCATAGTATTGAAAAACAGGTTTCCTTCGGGTGTGGCTATAGTTGTATTGCCTCCCTTCAGAACAAGATATATATTATGTTCCCTGGCAAATTCTCTCTGCATTTGAATGCGGCTATAATGATTGTCTACCGGTTCCGTGAGACGCTCAAATTCCTTCGGATGAGGTGTCAGGATGCTCTTCCCGGGTAGATTTTCAAGCCAGTCCCTGTTGAGGGAAAGGATATTCAAAGCATCCGCATCCAAAACAAGGGGCTTGTCTGTCATTTCAATCAGTTTACGAAGACCCTCCTGGGGGTTACTGTGCGTTCCCAGTCCGGGACCGATACCAACATTGGTAAAATGATCGGGCTCGGGGGGATATGAAAAATCGGTTTCTGAAAAATCCAGACTGATCATAGCTTCAGGGAGTGCTGTTTGCATAATATCGTATCCCGTTTTAGGTATATGGGTGGTCACCAAACCTGCTCCTGTTTTCAGTGCAGCTCTTGATGCCAGAACAGCAGCACCCATCTTTCCATAACCGCCGGTGATCAGCAGAATATGTCCGAATCGGCCCTTATGATCGAACCGCTTTCGTATCTTGAGATGTTTTTTAACATATTCCTTTGTCACCAGGTAATATGGAGATTCAATTTCTTCTATTTTATCTGAATCCAGACCTATTGACAGTATATGCCACTTGCCTACCAAATCTTCATGTTCGGGAAAGAAAAACGATATAGTGGGAAACTGAAAAGTAAGCGTGTAATCAGCTCTGAAGACTGCATCATAATTATTCCCTGAATTGTCTTCACCAAAAAGTCCTGAAGGGATATCAATGGCAATACGCGTAGCATCACATTGGTTCAGGTATTTTACTACTTCAGCAGGAAATCCTTCAAGAGACCGGTTCAGGCCTGAGCCAAAAAGGCCATCCAAAATAACTGCTTCTTGTCTTACTTTTGGCAATTGATCCTTGTGCTCAACAGTATGGATATTGGCTATATTCTGTTTTTTTAGCCTTTCAAGATTGGTTGAGGCATCAGGCGAGAGCTTATCCGAAATTTTTATCAAATAAAGATTAACCGGATAATTTTTATCTGCCAACTGGCGGGCTATTGCCAAACCATCTCCTCCATTGTTGCCGGGGCCCACAAAAATATTCATTTCAGTACCATTCGTAAACTTCCGGCTTACCCATCCGGATATCTTCCCTGCAGCCCGTTCCATTAAATTTATGGAATGAATGGGTTCATTTTTAATGGTATATGAATCAACTTCTTTAACCTGCGTCGATTGAAGGATTTTCATTATGGAATATCTATTTTACCGCAAAAATAAAATACAATTTTAAGAAATTGTCAAAAATCAAGCCAAAAAATTGTTGATTCTCCGACTCTAATTGGGTAATTGGAGACAAAAAAAAGATTTTTATATTTGTTACATCAATAATTCAGATCAAATATCTAGTTTTAACTTAAAAATCAATACATTATGCTTAAAGGTCATCCGAAAGGACTAGTAGTAGCTTTTTTTACTAATATGGGTGAGCGATTCAGCTATTACACCATGTTATCAATTTTTGTATTGTTTCTTCAGGCAAGGTTTAACCTTAGTGCAGGTGAAGCGGGAGATTATTACGGGGGTTTTCTATTTGGAATCTATTTCTTGCCTATTCTGGGTGGTATTATTGCAGATTACTGGGGATATGGACGTACAATCTTGTGGGGAATCATAATTGCCTTTATAGGAAGTATACTCATCGCTGTTCCCGGCTTTTTTGAACAGGGGTATTTTTCAATGAGATTTGAGCTTATAATCATTATTATATCTCTGATTATTATGGCGGTGGGAACCGGATTGTTTAAAGGAAATCTGCAGGCATTAGTAGGTAAGATGTATGATTTTCCCGAATATGCTCCGAAACGCGATAATGCTTTCAATATCTTTTACATGGGCATTAACATCGGAGCTTTTTTCGCACCTTTTGCAGCAACAGGCGCTATAAATAGTATACTGGGGAAAAAAGGTTTTGAGTATGAAAGCAGCATGCCCCATTTATCTATTCTTAATGAAAAGGCACATCCCTTTCTGGATAAAATGATAGGGACCGTTCAAGGAAATTTCAGTGGCACAATGCATTATACTGAAAAAATTCAGTCGATTCAACAACAAATGGGTTTCAGTGGTTCAATCAGTGAGTTTACCAATACCTACACATCTTCGTTATCTGTTGGGTATAGCACTGCATTCGCTGTTGCAGCGGCTGCTATGATCATATCTCTTGTTGTATTTGTGGTATACAAAAAACATTATCAGTATGCAGATTATACAGTAAAGCAAGCAAAAGAAAAAGCAGCAAAAGAAGGAAAAGAATATACAACAGTTACTATGTCTAAAGAAGAAGAAAGGAAAAGAATAGTAGCTCTTGGCCTTGTTTTTCTGACGGTTGCTTTTTTCTGGATGGCCTTTCATCAAAACGGATTTACTTTAACCATCTTTGCGCGCGACTACACAGTAAGCCAGGTGAGCCCATTTAATTACTTATTCTTTGATTTACGAACCTTGCTGCCTATATTGGCTGCCATTGTCGGATTGATTTATATGGTGCGCAGAAAAGCCCGGCAAAAAACAAGGGCAATAGGTGGAGCCTTGTTGGTTGGAGGAACAGCTATAGCTTATTACTTTTATACAAGTTTTGATCCGAACCCGATCATCGAACCCCAGCTATTTCAATCATTTAATCCGTTATTCATCGTATTCCTTACTCCTGTAATCGTTGGATTTTTCAACTGGTTGCGCAACAGAGGGCAAGAACCTTCTTCCCCAAAGAAAATGGGAATCGGAATGTTTATTACAGCCCTCGGCTTTGTGGTAATGATGATCGGAGCATTTCATCTGCAAAATGTAACCGGACTCAGTCCTTATTGGTTAATTAGTACCTATTTCGTCCTCACCATTGCTGAATTATTTATCAGCCCTATAGGTATATCCTTTGTAGCCAAGGTAGCCCCACCCCGGTTCAGCGGACTGGCCCAGGGTGGCTGGCTTGGGGCTACTGCCATTGGAAATCTGGCCGCAGGTCTTATTGGCAAGCTGTGGGATATTGTAGAGATATGGCAATTTTTCTTATTGGTGATTATTCTCACATTGATATCCGGAGTATTTATTTTTTCAATAATGAAAATATTGAGAGATGCAACGCAATCATCAGACAAATAAGTGTAGAAATATTTAAAACATCATATTATGAAAACCCGTTTAACAATAATGACAGGCATTCTGCTAAGCTTGTTTCTCTTCCCAGGTTGTCAATCCGAATCAACCCCGGAAGATCTTCAGAAAGATGTTAAAGAGATAAAACGTCTTGAAAAACAATCAGGAAACATTGAAAATAAAGAGGATGCATTTGAATTGATGAGAAACCTGAACCAGGCTATGAAGAGTGTTCGCGACAAAATCCTTGACATGGATTTAAAATATCGCACAGCATCTGAAAATGAAAAAAAGGAGATGGAACGCGAATTTGAAAAAGCAAACACTGAGATAGACGAATCGTTAAAAGTCATTAGTGAAAATGTTGAGCCATACAAGGATGAAGAAAAGGTATCTAAAATGCTTGATATACTGAATGAGATTATGATCTCGAAATAAATACCGCACAACATCCGGGGCAAGAATTCCTTCGCTACAGCTACAGTAAGCGGGGGAATTTTTGTTTTGCAGAGGGAATACATATAGTCATTCAATAGTTCATTCGGTGGTCATTGGTTGTGTTTGACGGGAGTTCGAACATTTGATTGTTTGACGGGAGTTTTTGAGGTAGCTAGTGGTAGCAAGCAGCGGTTGGAAAGCCGGGGCAGTGCGGATGATGACGCTAAAGGCATTCGGCCGGTTGTTTGGCACCCTCATAATAAAAAGAAAAAGTGGTAAGGAAAAGGACCCAGGTAATCCATCCCCAACTGTTCATAAAGCTACCCGGTTACGCCATATAGAGAGTACCCTGCATGAAAAGTAAATATAGCTGAACAAACTTTGCCAATATCTGTTGTATTTGATTATTAAATCAAATATTATTAAAAAATGAATCAAAAAAATAGTTCTAGCAAATTATTGGCAGTCTTTCTGGCACTTTTTGTTTTTACATCTTACCAGGCACTTAGCCAGCAAAACAAGAATTTAACAATTTACGAAAACCACGAACAAATGGTGGCTGCTGCCAAAGAGGTTATTACTGAGATACCGGTTAATGAATTCAAAACAATTTTGGACACTGAAAAACCGGTTGTTATCGATGTTCGTACATCTGCCGAGCACGAGGAAGATGCGATTCCCGGTGCTGTTAATATTCCACGGGGAGTGCTTGAATTTAAAATTGACAGTGAAGAGTTGTGGGATAAGAAAGGGAAATCTGTGCCTGCAAAATCTGATGCTGTTTTTGTTTACTGCAGTAGCGGATCACGCGGTTCTTTATCCGCAAAAGCCTTGATGCAACTGGGGTACGAAAATGTGCGGTCAATTAAAGGAGGCTGGGATGCTTGGCATGAAAGTTATCCCGAATTAAGAGAATAGATTGACTCAATTTATGAACACCTTGGGGGATAAGCGAGATTTTTATGACGCTCCTTTTAAAGTTTTCCATTATTAAGAATTATTCTAAAATCACAAAAACATTGTTTCCCATGTTATTGTTTTCTTATTATTGTTTTCTGGTAAATAAGAATGCTTCTTACTTAAAATTTAACTAAAAACCAAACAACTATGGAACATCAATCTGATCAACCCGAACAATCTAGTAAATGTCCGGTTACCGGAGCAACAAGCAAACACGTCGCTGGTAGCGATACTCAGGGGCCGAAACAGCTAAATCTGGATATACTGCGCCAGCACTGCCCTCATTCTAATCCCATGGAGGAGAATTTCAACTACGCCGAGGAATTTAAAAAACTGAATCTGAAAGCCGTGAAGCAAGATCTCCATAATGTTATGACCGACTCCAAAGACTGGTGGCCGGCGGACTGGGGGCACTATGGAGGACTCTTTATACGAATGTCCTGGCACAGCGCGGGCACGTACCGTATAGCTGATGGCCGGGGAGGAGGAGGTACCGCCAATCAGCGTTTTGACCCGGTAAACAGTTGGCCGGATAACGTGAGTCTTGACAAGGCAAGACGATTGCTCTGGCCTGTTAAACAAAAATATGGCAGGAAAATTTCCTGGGCCGACCTGATGATCCTGGCCGGCAACGTTGCCCTGGAATCCATGGGCTTTAAAACCTTCGGTTTTGGAGGCGGTCGTGAAGATGTATGGGAACCGGAAAAAGATATTAACTGGGGACCGGAACACGAGTGGCTGGCAGATGAACGCCACGATGATGAGGGGAACCTTAAAGGACGTCTCGCTGCCGACCATATGGGACTGATTTATGTTAACCCGGAAGGACCCAATGGCGAACCGAACCCGGAAAAATCCGCAAAATTCATTCGCCAGTCCTTTAAACGCATGGCCATGAACGATTATGAAACGGTTGCACTGATAGCCGGCGGACACACTTTCGGTAAGGTACACGGTGCTGCTCCCGAATCACACGTGGGTCCCGATCCGGAATCAGCTCCTATCGAACAGCAAAACCTGGGATGGAAAAACAGCTATGGCACCGGAAAAGGAGCCGACACGATTACCAGTGGTCTGGAAGGTGCCTGGACCAAAAAGCCCACTCAGTGGGATATGGGTTTCTTTGAAAACCTTTTCGAATATGAATGGGAGCTGACCAAAAGCCCCGCCGGTAAATACCAGTGGACACCAAAAGACAATGCTGCCCAGGAAACAGTTCCGGACGCGCATATCCCGGATAAGAAAAATGCTCCTATGATGCTTACCACGGATCTCGCGCTAAAAGTGGACCCGGAATACGAAAAGATATCAAGACACTTCTATAAAAACCCTGAGGAATTTGCCGACGCCTTTGCCCGGGCATGGTTTAAGCTTGTGCACCGCGATATGGGACCCAAATCCCGTTACCTGGGACCGGAAGTACCTGAGGAAGATTTGATCTGGCAGGATCCTGTTCCAGCCGTAGATCATACGTTAATCGATGAAAAAGATATAGCCGAATTAAAAGATAAGGTTCTGGACTCCGGGCTATCGGTTTCTCAGTTGGTAACAACAGCATGGGCTTCTGCTTCCACCTTCCGCGGATCAGACAAGCGTGGCGGCGCCAATGGTGCACGAATCCGTCTTGAACCGCAAAAAAACTGGGAAGTCAATAATCCCAAACAGCTCAGCAAAGTACTGAAAAAACTCGAAGGCATACAGAAGGAATTTAACAAGGCGCAATCCGGAGACAAAAAAGTGTCGCTTGCCGATCTTATTGTCCTGGCAGGATGTGCAGGCGTTGAAAAAGCTGCCAAAGATGCCGGTTACGATATAACCGTGCCCTTCACACCGGGACGTACGGATACATCCCAGGAATGGACCGATGTGGAATCTTTTAAAGTGTTGGAGCCGGAAGCCGATGGTTTCCGCAACTATCACAAGAAGCCATATGCTGAATGCACGGAACAGTTGCTGGTTGATAAAGCTCAGCTACTCACATTAACTCCCCCGGAAATGACTGTTCTTGTAGGAGGTATGCGTGTGCTGAACGCCAACTTTGACAACTCTGAACATGGTGTTTTCACAAAGCGCCCAGAAGTCCTTACCAACGATTTCTTTGTTAACCTGCTCGATATGAATACCGATTGGAAACCAACTTCCGATTCAAAAGAAGCATTTGAAGGGTACGACCGGGAATCAGGCAAACAAAAATGGAAGGGAACACGGGCAGATCTTATCTTTGGATCCAACTCTGAGCTGAGAGCTCAGGCTGAGGTTTATGCAAGCAATGATGCTGAGGAAAAATTCGTCAGGGACTTTGTGGCAGCATGGGATAAAGTCATGAACCTGGACCGTTTTGATCTGGCTTGATCTTGTTGGCTGCATAAAATGCACAAAATTCAGGCAAAATACCAATAATAAAGGTGGTCAGGACACAGACCACCTTTATTATTTTTCATGTGTTTTGAATATTGCTATCGCTATTGGCCTTCTACGAATGCTCTACGTCTGGTTTGTTTTTGGTTGGTAAATCCGAAGTGTACTTTTTACAACTTTATCCTAATAAGATAGCCACGAATGCACGGATACTGATTATGGATCTTGCCGTCGTAGACGGCAGATAGCGATAGAAATATAACGAACCGACATCACGGCGCCGCGTAGCGTGCGCGATAGGATTAACAGCTTCTTTACCTGCCGGGCTTTCAGCCCTTGAATTGCGTTGTGGACCGGTTCACAGGGCTTCGTTTCGCTACGCCCTGTGCTATTACCTTTTTGCCTTTCAGGCAATAATTCATGCGAACCGGTAAGATACGCCATAGGTGTCTCTACAAACGATATCCTCTCAACATCAAACTCCCGTCAAACATCAAACCATTCATCTTGCCTTCCCTGATATCCTAACAAATAAAATCTTTTCACTCATCGATTGGCATTTTATTAAAAGATATACCATATTTGTTCTTTTGAAATTTATTTGTTTGGTAATCAAAAGTAAGAAATGATGAAAGCAGCAATTTATGAAAATTTCCAGGAGCCCATAACCATTCAAAACGTAGAAGCCCCTATTCCCGGTAATCATGGAGTTGTTATTAAAGTCAACGCAACCGGCCTGTGCCGCAGTGACTGGCATGGCTGGATGGGACACGACCCGGATATAACATTGCCTCATGTTCCGGGGCATGAACTGGCGGGAACAATTGAGGAGACCGGAAAAGATGTCCGGAACTTTACAACCGGCGACCGGGTTACGGTTCCCTTTGTTTGTGGATGTGGAAGTTGTGAGCAGTGCTATTCAGGGAATCATCAGGTATGCGACAATCAGACCCAGCCCGGTTTTACGCACTGGGGTTCATTTGCTGAGTATGTAGCCATAGATTATGCAGACACCAATCTGATCAAGATTCCCGAAGCAATTGATGATGTAACGGCAGCAGCTCTGGGTTGCCGGTTTATTACTTCTTATAGAGCCATAGTCGCACAGGGTAAAGTGGCAGGGGGGCAGCATGTAGTTGTACACGGATGCGGTGGTGTTGGTCTTTCTACCATTATGATTGCCAACGCACTGGGAGCCCATGTAATTGCGGTAGATATCAATGAGCCAACCTTAAATTTCGCCAAAGAATTAGGAGCAAAAGAAACCATCAATGCAGCAATGAAAACGGATGTCGTAGAACAGGTCAAATCATTAACCAACGGAGGTGCCCACGTTTCTGTTGATGCCCTGGGAAGTGCCGTAACCTGTTTCAATTCTGTTGCCAATCTCAGAAAAAGGGGCAAACACATCCAGGTGGGTTTGATGACAGGCGATCATCAGCACGCCAGGGTACCCATGGACCAGGTCATTGACAAGGAGCTGGAAGTAATCGGAAGCCACGGGATGCAGGCCTACAAATATCCTGAAATGATGGAAATGATAAGCAATGGAAAGCTACATCCCGAAAAACTCATCGAAAAAACCATTTCGCTGGAAGAAGCAACCACTGCTTTACCCAATATGGATCAAT
>JBNJFN010000087.1:0-10915 GCA_051746885.1 Bacteroidota bacterium
GCAGTAGGTACTATAAACCAACATATTCGAGAAGGTGACCAGGAAGCCGCTATGGACCATTATAATGATCAATTGGTTCCGGCAGAGGAAGAAGTTTTTAGCTATTTTCAATCAATCAATGAGGAGGCGGAAACTGCAGTAGCAGATTTTGAAAATATGAGTGATGCGCTTGCCAATGAATCCAAAGAAGCAGAAGAAAAAACCATGGCTTTATTTGATGAATTACAGAATATCAATACACAAATAGCAGAGCAGGAAACAGAAAACGGAGATGAAGTGATTGCCAACAGCAACGCAATGGTTTACGGAGGTATTATTCTTGGGGTAATCTTAGCTATGGCATTAGGCGTTGTTATTACAAGAGTTATTACATCGGGTGTAAAACAAGGTGTAGATATTGCACAAAAACTTGCTGACGGCGACCTCACTATAAATGTTGATAAAGAGCTTGTTAGCCAAAAGGATGAAGTGGGAGAACTGGCTAAGGCAATGCAGAGAATGGTAGAAAAGTTAAGAGAGTTGATTGCCAATGTTAAATATGGTGCCGATAATATAGCTTCTGCCAGTGAGCAGATGAGCTCCAACTCACAGGAAATGTCACAGGGCTCTAGTGAGCAGGCCTCTTCTGCCGAGGAAGTTTCTTCTTCCATGGAGCAAATGAAATCCAACATCCAGCAGAATACCGACAATGCCCAGCAAACCGAGAAGATTTCGCAAAATGCAGCCCAAAGCATTAAGAAAGGCAATGAAGCCACACAAACGGCAGTGGAATCCATGAAAGAGATAGCCGAAAAGATTTCCATCATCAATGATATCGCTTTCCAGACCAATATTCTGGCATTGAATGCTGCTGTTGAAGCGGCACGGGCAGGCGAGCACGGAAAAGGATTTGCTGTTGTTGCTTCAGAGGTTCGTAAATTGGCCGAAAGAAGTGGAGAAGCAGCCAGTGAGATTGATGAGAAATCCAAATCAGGTGTACAGGTTTCTGAACAAGCCGGTCAACAACTGAGTGAGATCGTGCCCGAAGTAGAAAAGACCTCTCAACTGGTTCAGGAAATCACTGCGGCAAGCAATGAAATGAATAGCGGTGCGGATCAGGTCAACAATGCCATACAGCAGTTGAACCAGGTTACCCAGCAAAACGCTTCTTCTTCGGAAGAACTGGCTTCCAATGCCGAGGAATTATCCAGCCAGGCCGAACAGTTGCAACAGGTGGTGAGCTTTTTTAAACTGAAAGGTGAGGACAAAAAGAGATATGAATCCGAAGAACAGAAAAAGATTCGGTTTGAACATATCAATCAGCAAGGCCATCAGCAAAGTACACAGCAGAGACAGGTGAAAGGTAAGCAACAGCCAGCCGGCAATCAAACCCAGGATAACGGCAACGGCGTTGACCTGAAAATGTACAACCAGAAAGGTAATGACGGTGATTTTGAAAACTATTAATTAGAGTTTTAGTTGTGTTTTACTCTGCATAAGAAAAACCTGGATTTTGCTTCATTTAATTGCAAAAATCCAGGTTTTTTAATGGTGTTGAATTATTCTTGAATAATCCGGGTTCAAAGGTTGCACGAAAATTAATACTGAGCCAGGATTTCCCTGAACCGGCCATTGGGATAGATACCTTCTTCATCCTCTGAATATTCAGGCTTCAACCGGTTGACAAAATACATGTCGATATCTTCCGCGGTATTTTTTACACTGATTTTTCCCCGGTAGGTGAATTCGAAATAATCCCTGAGATATTCATAAGTCGCACTGGAAACATTGACCTTTCCTACCTCACTGGTTTCTTCTATCCTGCTGGCTATATTCACCGTGTCACCCCATATATCATAGGCAAATTTTTTGCTTCCTATCACTCCTGCCATCACTTCACCGGTATGGATTCCTATTCGTAATCTCCAGGGCTGCTTGCCCTGTGACCTTTTTTTTCTATTGAATTCTACTACAAATTTTTGTATTTCAAGGCATGCCAGGGCTACATCGAACGGGTTGCTATAGTTTTTCAGAGGCAATCCGCCGGCACACATATATGCATCTCCCATGGTTTTGATCTTCTCCAGATAGTGGGTTTCAATAATTTCATCGAATTCCCGGACATAACGGTTCAGCTCAGTAATTAATTCATCTACCTTCATGGACTTGGTAAGTAAGGTGAAATTTTCGAAATCAGCAAACATTACGGTGGCCCGCTTGTATTTTTTTGCCCTGGCTTTTCCTTTTTTCTTCAATTGTTCGGAAATCTCAAAAGGAAGTATGTTGGCCAGTAATTCCTCCGTTTTTTTCTTTTCAATGTGGGGCTCCGTAATATCTGTTTCAACGGCAAAGATTTTATTCAGCTCGCCATCTTCTGTGTAAAGTGGAGTTAAGCTTGTCTGAATCCATTTTGGAACTCCCGATGGAGTTTCTATCTGATGTTCAAACGTCAGCCCTTTTTCCCCTTTTTCAAATTTATCCAGCGCCATTTGAAATCCTTTGCTGCCCGGGGAAAATATATCGTGTTCAAACCTCGATAAATAGACCTCAAACGGATACTCATAAATTTCTTCAAAACCTTCATTTACCCATTCAGCCTTACCATCAGGATATAGTGAAAGGATCGCATTGGTGGTAGTGTCCGCTTCCGGATCCTGTTTGGTTGGATATTCCCTGTTTGTATATACCTGCTCAACCATAACAATAATATATTAATTGTTTTGATAAAAATACGATGGTTGAGCCGGAATTCAAATCATTCTTTTATGAGTATCCCTGATAATTTGATGACCGGAGCGTATAATATGATTACAGCCTGTTTAACTCCCCGAATTGAGTATTTTTACCCCATAATGGGATTCCATATACGTATTTTCACCTGATCGTTTTCTGAAAAGTTCTTAATATCAATGCATTTGACAGGCAATTTTTAAGTGAAACGGATCTGGGTGAATTACTATTTTCTGTTTAGTAACATGCTGTAAGTGAATCATTAATTTGAATATGCCAGGTATTTGTATTTTGATCTTCGTAACGATATACACCCAACGGTTAGTTTTTTGTTTTTGCCTCATATACAGAAAACTGATATTTTGACTTATTTTTTCTTAGGTGAAAATACCTGATTGAAAAATTGGGTAATTTCACCCTATGCATCATTGTATCCGCTCCGTATAGTGGTTTAGTTAAATTTAATAAATAGGAGGCAACATGAGTGAAAACGAAGAATCATCCAATTCTTATTTAACTTTCAAACTGGGGGAAGAGGAATTCGGTGCCCATGTCAGCCAGGTTTTGAATATCCTGGAAATGACAAGGATCACGGGAGTGCCTAAAACCCCTGATTATATGAAAGGAGTGATCAACCTAAGGGGCATGGTCCTGCCGGTTATCGATACCCGTATAAAGTTCGGGCTTCCGGAAACCGAATACACACACAACACGTGCATTGTGGTTATGGATCTCGACCTGGATGGCGATACGGTCCATATCGGGGCCATTGTAGATGAGGTTTTGTCTGTAATCGAGATTGAAGATGGTCAGATCGAACCGCCACCAAGTATTGGCAACCGGTACAAATCTGAATTTATCTATGGTATGGCCAATGTGGAAGAAAACTTTATTATGCTTCTGGATATGCAGAAGGTGCTCAGCAGTGCGGAAATAAACGAAATTTCCAGCAAAGCTGAAAACCAACCGGTAAAAGAAGAGGTAGAACAAAATTTCGAACAATAAAATACAACTATTATGAAATGGAAAGACATTAAAATTTCAAATAAATTAATTACCGTATTTCTGACTATAGGAATAGCAGCCATTGCAGTTTTGGGGATCATTTCATTCAATGAGTCCAAAAAGGCTTTGGTAGATAGTGCGGAGAAGGAATTGAAAGCTGTCCGGGATATCAAAAAGGGTCAGATCAACAGTTTCTTTGAGGAACGAATTGCCGATCTCAGGGTATATTCAGCCAATACTGCCGTTCAGAATGCAACAGAACGGTTTATCTCTGCGTACGATACCAGTGGATTACAGAGCGAGACATATCAGCAGTGGGAACAAACACACGGGCCTAAACTGGAGACCTATGTGAATGAATATGAATATTACGATATGTTTTTCATCTCCAACGAGGGAGAGGTAGTATATACAGTAGCCAAAGAGTCTGACCTGGGAGAAAATGTTGAGACCGGATCTTTATCCGACTCACCCCTTGCCGAAGCTTTCGGACAGGGCAAAGATGAATACGGACTGACGGATTTTGCCTGGTATGATGTGTCAGACGAGCCTGCCGCTTTTGTTTCCGGTCCGATACAGGATGAAGACGGCGAAAGGATCGGTGTATTGGTTTACCAGATATCTCTGGATGCCATCAACGAAATCATGATGGAGCGAAGCGGAATGGGTGAGACCGGGGAGACTTACCTGGTTGGCCCGGACAAACTTATGCGCTCCGACTCTTACCTTGACCCAGAAGGCCACTCTGTAGAGGCCTCTTTTAACGGCACGGTTCAGGAGAATGGGGTGAATACTGAGGCCGTTCAGGAAGCTTTAAACGGGAGCACAGATACCAAAATAATTACCGATTACAACGGTAATCCTGTGCTTTCAGCTTATACTCCCGTCCAGTTCGGAGATGTAACCTGGGCAATGATGGCCGAGATTGATGAGGCAGAGGTCATGCAACCTGTCCAAACCCTGGGGAATGAGATTATTATTGTAGCCATCCTGGTAGGTGTGATTATTGTAGTGGTATCTATTGTGTTTGCCCGTTCCATTGCCAATCCCATCAATAAAGGAGTGACTTTTGCCCAGCAACTGGCAGATGGAGATCTTAGAGCTTCCCTGAATATTGACCAGAAGGATGAAATAGGAAAGTTGTCCAAGGCGCTCAATAACATGGCCGATAAGTTGAGAGAAGTTGTGGCCAATGTACAGAATGGGGCGGAAAACATTGCCTCAGCCAGCGAGCAGATGAGCTCCAATTCACAGGAGATGTCACAGGGCTCCAGTGAGCAGGCTTCTTCAGCCGAAGAAGTATCCTCATCCATGGAACAAATGAAATCCAACATTCAGCAGAATACCGACAATGCCCAGCAAACGGAGAAAATTTCTGCAAATGCTGCAAAAGGTATAGAAGATGTTAGTCAAGCTGCTGAAAAAAGCCTTAGTTCAGCACGCACCATTAACGATAAAATACAGATTATTAACGATATTGCTTTCCAAACCAACATACTGGCGTTAAATGCAGCAGTTGAAGCAGCACGGGCAGGAGAGCACGGAAAAGGATTTGCTGTTGTTGCATCTGAGGTTAGAAAACTGGCAGAAAGAAGCAAAACAGCCGCCGATGAAATCGTTGAACTTTCGCAAAACAGCAAAGACGTCACTGAAAATGCCGGGAAACTGATGGAAAACTTAATACCTGAGGTGCGTAAAACGTCTAATCTGGTTCAGGAGATTACTGCGGCCAGCAATGAGATGAACAGCGGAGCGGACCAGGTGAACAATGCGATACAGCAGTTGAACCAGGTTACCCAGCAAAATGCTTCTTCTTCGGAAGAGCTGGCATCCAATGCAGAAGAATTGTCCAGCCAGGCCGATCAGTTGAAGCAGGTAATCAACTTTTTCAAACTGAATGGCGAGGATAAAAAGAAATATGAATCCGAAGAACAGAAGAAGATTCAGTTTGAACACATCAATCAGCAAGGTCATCAGCAAAGTACACAGCAGAAACAGGTGACAGGTCAGCAACAGCAAACCTGGCAGAACCAGGGTGGCTCACAACAATACACAGGTTCAGGTCAGAAGGCTAATGAAGCAAAGCAACAGCCCTCCGGAAATAAAAAACAGGATGACGGGAATGGCGTTGACCTGAAGATGTACAATCAAAAAAATGATGACGGCGATTTTGAGAATTATTAATTTTGCCAGCTTTTTAATTTGAATTTTTCATTCTGCATTTTGCTTAGAGTTAGGGTTGTTTTTAGGAAAGGCTGTGGTAAAAAGAATGTTTTAACCAGGCAATGGTAATAAAATGAAACTTTTCCAGCAGCCTTTCTTTATTTTTAATTAACAATTAATTTATGAATCCATGAAACAAAAAATAAAAATTCTAATAGTCGTTTTTTTCTGTTTTATTTCCTCTTATACCCATGCCCAGCATGCTAAGGAAGAACATGGAAATGAAACAGAACATAGTCAATTTCATACACATCATATTGCCCTTTTCAATGGTGTAGCTTCTAACTTCACACATCATAGCACCCATTATTCTTTAGGGATAGATTATGAATACCGGTTTAGCCAATTTATTGGCACCGGCTTAATAGGCGAGTATGTGGCTGTGGAAAAAGGAGAATTCCTCGGGGGTATACCTGTGTTTATACACTTTACAAAAGGCTTGAAGCTGACCTTTGCTCCTCTTTTAATTAATAACGAAGAACATACCGGAGACAATCATCATACAGAAACAAACAGGGTGACCAATTTTGCCTTTCGCATGGGGGCAGGTTATAGTTTTCACCTTGGTAAAGTTTCTTTAGGGCCTTCAGTCAATTTCGACATGGGTGATTCCAATTCTCTTATCTACGGATTAAGCGTAGGCATAGGGTTTTGAAATATCTTATCTGTTTGATAATTCTTACTGAAAGGCCGTAGACCTAACCTCTTTGGATGCCCGGATTGCAACCGGGCATCCACCTTTCACTTAAAATTTCACAAAAACTCAAATATTAATTATATTTGTTTTAAAAGAAGTTTGGTCTGCATGATACATAAACAAACAATATACACTCAATATACCCCTCTGTGATATGCTTTTTTTCATTATATGAATCCTTTTGGTTCAAATATTAAGTTCAATCACAGACTTGACAGGGAGATCCATTTAAAAAACAGATTTTAGTAAAGCTCCCCGGGTAAAGTGCGTATCTTTTTAAGAGTTTATGCGTACCTTCTTAAGAATTTAATAATGGATTGCTATGGAACATGAAAGCCCTTCCCGACAGCAAAAAAGAATAGCCGATCTGGAACGCCGAATTGAAGAGTATAAAGATCTCCTGGACAGATCACAAGAAATTGCTCATTTGGGTAGCTGGGAATTGGATTTGATCGATAACAAGCTTACATGGTCTGATGAGGTTTTCCGCATCTTTGGTCTCGAACCGCAAGAATTTGGTGCTACCTATGAGGCTTTTCTGGATCGGGTACATCCTGATGACCGGGAAGCCGTTTCGAAGGCTTATGAAAGTTCGATCAAGGAAGGCAGGGATCATTATGAAATAGAACACCGGGTGATCAGAAAGAATACCGGGGAAATCCGTTATGTCCATGAAAGGTGCGATCATATCCGGAACTCATCAGGGAATATTGTCAAATCAATAGGAATGGTTCAGGATATCACTGAGAGAGTGGAAAGGGAGAAGATTTATGAAAAGATTCTCAAAACCACCATTGATGGTTTCTGGATGATCGACAGCAAGGGTCACTTCCTGGAAGTCAATTCTTCCGCTGCCGCCATGCTTGGCTATACCGTTAAAGAGATGGAGGGGTTAACCGTCAACGATATTGATGTACAAGAAAGTCCGGAAGAAACAAGGGCGCGTATGAAAAAAGTCAGAGAAGAGGGATCTGTATATTTTGAAACGCAACACCGGCACAAGAATGGCAGTTTGGTTGATGTAGATATAAGTGTAAGTTACCTCCCTTATCATGAAGGACTGTATATTGTTTTTACGCGGAATATAACCGAGCGCAAAAGACAGGAAGCGGAACGGAGTATCACCCTCCAGTTGCTTCAGCATCTGCATTCCCAAAACGATTTGCATGATCTTATGTCCGGCATTACCAGGCTTATGCAGGACTGGTCGGGCTGTGAAGCGGTTGGCATTCGCCTTAAGAGAGGCGAGGACTATCCCTATTTTGAAACCCGGGGATTTCCACCGGAATTTGTCAATCTGGAAAACAGCCTTTGTGAGGTGGATACTCAGGGCGAATACATACGCGACAGTAAGGGGAATCCTGTTTTGGAATGTATGTGTGGCAATGTAATTCGCGGAAGAACAGATGCCAGTCTGCCCTTTTTTACTGAGTATGGTAGTTTCTGGACCCACAGCACCACTGAGCTTTTGGGCTCAACCAGTGAGGAAGACCGCCAGGCTCGCACCCGCAACCGCTGCCAGGGAGAAGGATATGAAACTGTCGTCCTTATACCCTTGCGTTATGGAAGTCAAACCCTCGGCTTGTTGCAATTTAACGACTCCAGGAAAAATCGCTTCGATGAAAAACAAATCGAGCTTTTTGAACAGTTGGCTAAAAATCTGGCATTGGGAGTAGTTCAAAATAATACAGCAGAAGAGCTGCAAAAGAGTGAAGAAAAATTCCGGGCCCTTTATGAAAATGCACCAATAGGTATTTTTCAAACAAACTCAGAGGGCAGAGCATTGATGATTAACAGAGCCATGGCGCATATTCTGGATTTCGATACTAGGGAAGAGGCCCTTGATTATTATGATGATCTAAGCCAACAACTCTACCTGAACCCTGAAACAAGGGAAAAATTTTTGCAATTGTTAAAGGATGAAGGGAAGGTTGAAAATTTTGAATATGCCGCAAAAACAGTCAAAGGAAGGCAAATTTGGTTGACAATGAGTGCCAGGGTAGTCAAAAAAAATGAAGATGGTGCTTTTGTCATTGAAGGCTTTGTATCTGATATTACCGACCGCAAACTTGCTGAAAAGGGATTGATTAAAAGCAAAAATAAGTTCAAGGCATTGGTGGAGCAGTCTTCGGAGATGCTCTTTTTGCATGATCTGGATGGCTGGATCATAGAATTCAACCGGGCAGCCAGGAAGAATACTGGCTATGGTCATAGAGAACTGGCTTCCATGAATGTGCTCGATATCGATCCGGATGCCGGGAATCGTGAAGATCGTAAAAAATACTGGCAGGCGCTTTCGGTGAACGATGATCCGGTTTATTTTGAGACCAGACACCAGAGAAAAGACGGCACCATTTATCCGGCGGAAATAGTAATTTCCAAGATTGTCCTGGAGGATCAAAAATACATTCTGGCGTTGGCAAGTGATATTACTGAGCGTAAACAGGCCGAAGAAAAGCTGAGGCAGACCGAAGCCAGGCAAAGTGCTATGATCACCAATATAGCCGATGTCTTGGCGATCTCGGATAAAAACGGTGTCATTCAGTATAAAAGCCCCAATATCACAAGATTTTTTGGATGGAAACCGGAAGATCTTGTTGGCAAGTCTGGTTGGGTAACAGTTCATCCGGATGACAGGGAACGTATAGAGCAACAGTTCAACCAGATCTTACAGAAAAAAAATGCCAGCACAACAATGGAATATAGATACAGATGCAAGGACAATACCTATACACCTGTTGAATTGACTGCTATTAATCTGCTTCACGATCCCAATGTGAAAGGGATTCTTGTGAATTATCATGATGTTTCGAGACAAAAGATGGTGGAAGAGGAACTTAGAAGTGCCAAAGAAAAGGCTGAAGAGAGCGATCGCCTGAAATCTGCATTCCTGGCCAATATGAGCCATGAAATCCGCACTCCTATGAACGGTATTATGGGATTTTCACAGATGTTGAAGGAGAAGGAATACCCTAGGGACAGACAAAAGCAATTTCTGAGTATTATTTACTCCAGAACACAACATTTGCTTCAAATCATCAATGATCTGGTGGATGTTTCAAAGATTGAAGCCGGCCAGTTAACACTGGACCTTCAAAAATTTTACTTAAACGATGTGTTCAGTCATTTATATGACATATATAAGACGGAGCTTGAAAGCAGGGAAAAGGTACATGTTAAATTGAGTGTAAATATGGCATTTAACCGGAAGAATAGTATTATCAAGACCGATTCCAGCCGTTTCAAACAAATTATGGATAACCTGCTAAGCAATGCAGTCAAATTTACCCAGGAAGGCAGCATAGAACTTGGGTATGAATTACATGCTGAAGGTTCCCTGCTTTTTTATGTGAAGGACACGGGGATTGGTATTTCTAATGCCCAACAGAAGCATATTTTTGAACGGTTCAGGCAGGCGGATGATTCCACCATCCGGGTGCATGAAGGTACCGGCCTGGGATTGACCATTTCCAAAAATCTGGTGGAATTGATGGGAGGAGAAATGTGGGTGGATTCCAAGGAAGGGGAAGGATCTGCCTTCTTTTTCACGCTGCCTTGCCTTACCGACGATCGGAGAGATGAGATAAAGGAGCAAACTTACCGGGATACTGAGGATTATAATTGGAAAGGAAAAACGCTGCTGATCATAGAGGATGATCCTACAAGCCGGGAATACATGCAGGAAATTCTTCAGCCGACAGGTGCAGGTTTGATTTTCGCAGAGACAGGAGCGGAGGGCCTTAAGAAATTTGAGGGCGAAACTTCCATTGATGTAATTTTGTTGGATATCCGGCTACCTGACATCAACGGCATGGAAATCTCCAGGAAGATTAGAAAACAAAATGAAACCATTCCCATCATTGCACAAACCGCTCATGCTATGAGTGATGACCGGCAGAAATGCATCCGGGCAGGGGCGAATGACTATGTTTCGAAACCTTGTGATATCCAGGATTTACTGTCGATAATTAATAAATATATTTGATTATAATACGCAGGGTATCCCCTCATCTGTAGAGCCACGCCGCGGCGTGGCTCTACAGAGGGGGATGCAGACCAGACCATCCTACACCGACTACATACCGGTATACAATGTTTACCCGGCAGTATCCCGGGGAGTAGAGCCGCGGCGTGGCTCTACGGCATCGATCAAATATCGGTATATGCTTCTTAAACTAGTATTTCTTCCACTGGAACCCTTCCGGGTTCATCACGGCCATATTGTCCCCGGACTGGGTCAGAACCAGCAGGCCGTGTTTTGCGGCCAGCTCATAGCTGTCG
>JBNJFN010000088.1:0-10911 GCA_051746885.1 Bacteroidota bacterium
ACAAAGATACAGGAGATATCAGATAAAAATTGAATCATATTCAAAAATCTGATTTTATATAATTCAAGAAATTATGAAAAAAATACTTAATTTTATTTTACTCTTTATTGTTTCCTGTCATTTTCTTTCCGGACAAACTATTATGTCTGAAAAAGATGTTTCTGTTTTGACAGAACCTGCTGATACCATGATGAGAATTTTTTTGACCCGCATGGTAGATAAACAGTTCGCGGTCAGAGATTCTTTATTGTCAACACTTAAAACCAGGCAAGATTGGGACATAAGGAAGCAAGTAATCAGGGACTCCATGATTTCCTGGACGGGGCCGTTTCCGGAACGCACTCCTTTAAATGCACGCATAACGGGCAGGATTGAACGTGAAGATTATATTTTAGAAAAGATACTGTTCGAGAGTCGTCCAAATTATTTGGTCAGTGCAAATTTGTATTTGCCCAAAAACTTTTCCGGCCCCCTTCCTGCCCAACTCAACTTAATTGGTCATGCCCAGATGGGTAAAGCGGACGAAAGGTATCAACGTATGAGTATTGCCCAGGCAAAGAATGGATTTATTGTTTTAACCATTGATCAACTGGGGCAGGGGGAGAGAGGGGTGCTTTCGGTGCACAGAGATGTTGGTGTTCAGTCATTTATAAGTGGGACACATGTTTTTAACTTTATGGTATGGGATGCCATACGCTCGATAGATTATCTGGTTAGTCGGCCGGAAGTTGATGCTGGTAAGATCTGCGTAACAGGTAGTTCCGGGGGTGGAATGATGACAACTTATCTTTTACCCTTTGATGACCGCATTGCGGTTGCTGTTCCCACATGTAACCCCAACACTTGGAACTACCGAGTCCATGCCAACCTGGCAACGGATCATGAACAGGTTTTTTTCGGTGCCTTCGAAAGCAGCATTGATCCACGTGGAGACCCTCTGTTTTTCCAGACACCAAAGCCTATGCTGCTTAATACTACAACTGATGATAACCTGAATCCTCCCCGGGGGGTTTGGGATTTGAATACATGGTTGTATAAATTGTATTCGGTGTATGGAGAGCCTGAAAAGCTTTCCACAACCATGGTTAAAGCCGGTCATGCCTACAATCAGGAGCAACGGGAAATTACTTACTCCTGGATGAGGAGGTGGACCGGCAATGAAACGGCAGGCTTTTGGGAGGAAGATGTCACTTTAGAAAAAGAAGAAGACTTATGGGCTGCAGAAGGTGGCAGTATCTTTAATATAGCTGGAAACAGACATACCCATGAACTGGTTCTGAATTACTTGAGTGAACATAAAGCTAAATGGAGGGAAATAGAAAAGGAAGAAGATATTATAAGCCATAAAACAGAAATGACTTCCCTTATAAAAGACGTTTTAAATAGTGATTTGGAACACAGAAATCTGAAGTATGATTTTAAAAAAAAGAGAAGTGTTGGGGATTTTATCATCCGCCCGTTTATTATTGAACCTGAACCGGGAATAATTCTGCCTGGATTCATGCTTCAGGCTGGTAATGAGTCTACAGGAGAGGATGTTGTCTTGTATCTTAATGAAAATGGGAAGTCGAATCTTTTGGAAGAGATGGATATTGTTAAAGAGATATTGAGCCAAGGGAAACATATCTGTGCTGTTGATCTAAGGGGAATTGGAGAGACTTCCCCTGACATGTCGAACAAGTTTTGGGATTTTCTTGCCGGAAAACCAATATTTGGACAGCGGGTTGCAGATGTATTATCTCTGGTAAAATGGTTAAAAGAATCAGAGGTAAAAGCACAGAGTATTCAGTTATGGGGCACCGGCATGTGTGCTCTTTACGGGGCATTTGCAGGAGTTTTAAGCAATGATGTTTCTAGTTTTGTGTTTGAAAAACCATTGATTTCCTTTGAAAGTGTTGTTCGTGTTAATAAACCAAAATATAACTATGAGATCTTGCTCCCTGGTATTCTTGAAAAATTTGATATGGTCCAGGTTTACCAGGCAATTTGTCCCCGTCCTGTTTCGGTGATAAATCTGCTATCAGGTGATAAATCCCCTGCAGAGAAAACTGAAATTGAGAATACAAAGAGGCAGGTGGTAACAACTTATCGTGGATTAAAAAAACAAAAGGCCTGGAGTGTAGCAAGCTTAAACAGCCATGAAAGAGAAAAGATTATTATTAATTTTTTTGAAAAAAATTGAACTAAACACAGAGGTTTATTAATGATGGGAGATACTACAATCCATAGTAATAATAAAATGACACGCAGTCAGTTTTTGGGGACATCAATTGGATTGGCCACCATACCTTCATTGGGTTTTGAAGGCAGTACTTTTGGCAAAATGATGAAATCACCGGATAATTCATTCAGAATGACAGAGCAAATGAAAAATGCTTATGAGATTGGCCTGAAAATCCTTAAACCTACAAAGGCCCAACTGGAACATGGATTGGAACTACATAGAAATTCTCTGGTTTTCGATACATATGGATTTATGCCCAGAGCTGCTGTTGATGGGGCTGCCATCGCCGAGGCCATTAATAATAATGCTTCGGCACTTGAATTACAGGATATGCGGGAGGATATGACCCAAACCAGATTTGTGGATAATAAAAGAGAAAGGGAAGAGTTTGAAAATGCATGGAAAGCTTCCGGCGTAACATGTGTTTTTCAGAATGCGGCATATTCGTGTAATGCTATATATAAATTGATCAAACGCGTGGCACATTTTACTTTTGCAACTGATATGTTGAGGGATTTCATTATCAAGGCTGTTACACCTGAAGATATCATTCAGGCCAAGAAGGATAACAAAAAAGCTTTGTATTTTACAGGCAATGGGATACCATTGGCACAGGACTGGGTTACAGTTGAAGAAGAGTTAAGGTATATAAGGATTTTTTTTCAGCTTGGAGTTCGTATGCTGCACCTGACATACAATCGTCGCAACGTGATTGGAGACGGATGTGGTGAACCTACAGATGGTGGATTGAGTGATTTCGGCCGCGCTGTTGTAAAAGAAATGAACAAGATTGGTGTTATTGTAGATATAGCTCATTCAGGATGGCAGACAAGTTTTGATGCAGCTAAGTTTTCCGATAAACCAATGGTTGCCAGTCATAGTACCGTTGCTTCCCTGAATAAGGTCGTAAGGTCGAAACCTAATAATGTGATAAAAGCTATTGTTGATACGGGGGGCTATATTGGCATTTGTTGTATTCCGCGTTATCTCGGTGGTAGTGGGGATATTTCAGCTATGATGAAGCATATAGATTATGTAGTAAAGAAATTTGGAGTTGATCCTGTGACTATTGGAGCAGATGTTGGTTATAATTCACAATACAGTGCCGAAGAAAATAAGATCATTTCGAAATTGGTAACTAAACCTGCACCCGAAACAAGGACGAGGTTTGCTGCTCTCTGGCCAGAAGAACCTTTTAAAACAACGTCCGAAATGAGGCAGAGTATGGCCTGGACGAACTGGCCTCTTTTCACCGTGGGGCTGGTTCAAATGGGTTATTCTGATTATGATATTCAGAAAATAATTGGAGGAAATGCTTTGAGGGTGGCCAAGGCGGCACTTTTATAGGTATTTTATAAAAAGTAAAAAATAAATTTTAAGATGAAACAAAGTTTTTCAAAATTAGCAAGTATTTCGTTGGTTGGATTATTAACTTTTTGTGGCGGATGCAAAGGAGAAAGTGGAGTAATAACCAACTCTCCCGATAAACCTAATATTATTGTCATTATCCCCGATGATTTAGGGTGGTCTGACATTGGTTACCATGGTTCGGAAATAAAAACCCCCAATATCGACAAACTGGCAGAATCAGGCGTTCGTCTTAACCAGCATTATGTAATGCCAACATGTACCCCTACGCGGGTGAGCCTGATGACAGGCAAATATCCCAGCCGCTATGGAATAATGGGACCGGATTACGGTGAAGTAATTGACTTGGGCGATCCGACCCTTGCTTCTGTGCTTAGTGATAATGGTTATTCTACCTTCATAGCCGGAAAGTGGCACATGGGATCTCCACCCTATACTCCGTTAAAGTATGGGTTTCAGTCATCTTACGGGTATTTCGACGGCCAGATTGATCCATACACGCACGAGTACAAAACAGAAACTGACCTCACCGACAGAAGATCGTGGCACCGGAACGATGAATATCTGGAAGAAGAAGGCCATGTGACCGATTTGCTTACTGCCGAGGCGATACGGATAATTGAGGAAGACCGGGAAGAACCATTTTTTCTTTATCTGGCTCATCACGTTCCTCACTTTCCGCTTGAAGAACCCGATGAATGGATGACGCTTTATGGTGACAAGGACATGTTTCCGTCAAGGAAGTTGTTTGCTGCCAGTGTATCTCACATGGATAGTGGCATTGGTAAAATCATCGATGCACTGGAACGTAACGGTAAGCGCGAAAATACCCTGATATTGTTTCTGAGCGATAACGGTGGACAGTTTAGTTGGCACAGCAACACCGAATACCATGGAAAGTATGCCGATAAACCACACTCGGTGCTGGGTAATAACTACCCGTTGCGCGGATGGAAAGGAGATTTGTACGAAGGGGGAATACGAGTGCCTGCCATTGCCAACTGGCCTGGACATCTGGAGCCGGGTGTAATTGAGCTTCCGATACACGTTTCAGACTGGCTGCCCACCCTGTGTGAACTGATAGGGACAGAGACCCCACCGGACCATATTCTTGACGGACGGAGCATCTGGCCGTTGCTTACCAAAGAAAAACAGGTAGCAGGCAAACGACCCATATACTGGAAAATCAGATCGCACTATGCCGTCAGGGAAGGCAAATGGAAACTACTGCTGAACAGGAACAGTAATAAAGTTGAATTATACAATCTGGAAAATGATTTCAGGGAAACACAGAACCTCAGCGAAGTAAATACTGAAATAGTAGAATATTTGATGGAATTACTGGTAGAATTTAAGAATGAGGACAGGTAGGGGAAATTTATTTTTAAAGCTATTTTATGCTGCAAATTAAGATGAATAATGCTTCTGGTTGAAATTGGTCGTGAGGGAAAGAATGTAATTAAATGAGACAAACAATAAGATTGAATTGCAAAATAATACTACAAAATAAAAAATTATGAAAAACATTTCGAGAAGACAATTTGCTCAAACATCTATGGTCATGGCAATTGGAGCCACAGGTATGATTATGCCGCGAGACTTGGTAGACGATACTACACATCCTCAGGATCTTAAACTGGCACCTGTTCAAAAGGACGACTGGAAGCATCGTTGGAACGAGAAACAAGATCCGCAAGCTAAAGGCCTCACCGGATATTTGAATCATGGTAATCTGTTCGTTCGCTATGATAACCATCCATTGTTGAATTATCGTGCTTATCAAACTTTAAAGTATCCTTATTTTGCACAACTGAACGGGCCGTTATCTGGTCTGTCCCTCACATCAGAGAGTGGATTGCCTTATCCGCATCATCGCGGATTATGGCTCGGGGCAGAGCCGCTTGATGGTGGCGATTATTGGGGCCCCACTCCTCTCAGTATTGGTCAGATACTCTCGACCGACTTAAAGCTGCTGGATTCAGGTAAAGATAGTGTTCAGTTCACTGACTATTGCAAATGGAGCCGCGACGAAGCAGAATCACCTTTCGAAGATCGAAGAACATTGCATGTGCAGGTTCCCAACAAGCATATTAGACTATTAGATTGTGAGTTTGAAATAACAGCACTTAAAGACATCAGTATCAGCCACGCCAAGCATGCGTTCTTCGCCATCCGTAGTGCGCCTGACATTGCCCCTACATACGGAGGTACCCTGATGAACTCCGAAGGTGACATTGGAGCAAAGGGGACTTATGGAAAGCCAGCCCGGTGGTGTACTTATTTCGGACCACGTTTCTTACATCCTGATATAACTGAAGGCATCGCTATTATGGATCACCCAGACAATTTTGGAGGCATTTGTCCATGGTTCACCCGCGATTACGGGCATCTGTCGCCACAGCCATTCAACTTTCTAAAAGAACCGTTCCGAATATCAAAAGGTGAAACACTTGTATTGAAGTACCGTATTGTTTTATACGCTGGTACACCCAAAGAGGCAAACCTGGATGCCTTATATGAACAGTGGATTTGACTATCGGTAAGTAGCGGAAAAATATGTGTAAAGAAGAATATTGGCAAAATAGTGCATTGCTTGAAAAAAATGATATGATAAGTGTGTTTTTTGTTACTTTTTTGAATAAATATTTAAACAATAATAATGAGACTTACAAATAATGCAGTTTTCTTTCTGGCGATAATTCCGGTATTAACAGGCTGCACACAACCCGATCAAAAAGAAGAAATCCCATACAAACCCAACATTGTCTGGATAGTTGTCGAAGATATGTCTGAACACTGGAGTTGTTACGGTGAAACCACCATACAAACCCCGAACATCGACAAATTGGCCCAGGAAGGCGAATTATTTGAAAATGCGTTTATTACTGCACCCGTTTGTTCACCGGCCCGGTCAGCTATGCTCACGGGTATGTACCAAACTACCACGGGGGCACATAACCACCGCAGCCAGATTGAGGAAGGGAAAGGCGGGGGCAACACAGCATATTTCAACAGCTACCAGTTACCGAAAGAAGTTCCTTTTTTACCCAAACTTTTCAAAGAAGCAGGCTATTATACTGTCCTGGGAAACCATCAGTCAATCCTTGATAATCAAAACAGGGGCGGACAATTGGCCAAAACCGATTATAATTTTGAATGGGATCGCTCCTGGTACGATTCCAACAACTGGGAGCAGCGGCAACCCGGTCAGCCCTTTTTTGCCCAAATTCAACTAAGGGGAGGCAAGTATAGAAATGCACAGGTTGAAAACCCGGTGAATCCCGGTGATGTTGAATTACCCCCATATTATCCCGACGATGAGATAATGCGAAAAGACAGGGCTGAATACCTGAACTCAGTTTTATACCTTGACAGGGAAGTGAAAAGGATATACGACAAGTTGGAAGCAGAAGGTATTGCCGACAGTACCGCTGTTTTTCTTTTTACCGACCATGGGATAAGCCATTTGCGGGGGAAGCAGTATTTATATGAAGATGGGATAAAGATCCCCATGGTTGTAAGGTGGCCGGAAATAACCCGTGCGGGAAGCCGCAGAAACGATATGGTGACTCAAATTGATATTTCCGCAACGTCGTTGTATCTGGCCGGTATTCCCATTCCGGAAGAAATGCAAGGGCAACCGTTTTACGGCAAAAACTATCAGCCCGCTGAGTATGTATTTGCAGCTCGCGACCGGTGTGATGAAACCGTTGATTTGATTCGTGCTGTACGTAACCACAGGTTTAAATATATCCGCAACTTTTTCCCACATAAACCACACGTCCAGCCAAATACTTATAAAGACGGGAAAGAAATCATCCGGCACATGAGGCAGTTGTATGCGGATGACCAACTCAAAGAAGAAACCCTTCGATACTTTGAACCTACACGTCCGACTGAAGAACTATATGATCTGGAAAATGATCCCTGGGAAATGAACAATCTTGCCGGTGACCCGGCATACCAGGATACGTTGCAGAAAATGCAGGATTTGCTTTTATTAACCATATTCAGAACAAATGATTTAGGGTTTATTCCCGAACCGGTTTTGGAAGATTTGGGAAAACAGTATGGGAATAAATTTTACGTTTTACAGCAAGAAGAAAACCGTGACCTGACCAGGCAATGTATAGAAACAATGGAACTGGTTGAAAGAAGTGATGTCAGTGGCTTGCAAAAAGCGTTGAAGCACGAAAGTGCATCAGTCAGGTTTTGGGCAGCTTACGAATTAGGGAATATTCCTGAACTGTCAGGAGACGTCATACCGTCGGTTCGGACAGCTCTTGAAGACGAAACCGATGGCGTTAAGATTGCTGCAGCAAGGTCACTGTGCAGGTTAGGGCAACCGGAACCCGCTTTGCAAGTCCTTGAAGATAACCTGGAAAACCAAAACCTGATAGTGGGGTTATATTCCGCGTTGTTTATTGAAGATTTAGACGAAGAACTAATCCGTAAGGTTTTACCTGCCATCGAAAAAGCAAAAGAAAGCCCCTATGAATTTACCCGAAGGGTGGCTGTGAGATTAAGTGATAAATTTTCCGGAGAATAAAATTTGTTAATCGATAATAATTTTTGGATTAGGAATCATCGTAAGTAATTAGGGTAAATTTTAAAAAAAAGATGAAAAGAAAAGATATTATAAATGGTACTTTAATCCTTTCTGCCCTGTTGGGAGGTTGCACACAGTCAGAGCAAAAAGATGATGATTCAACTGCTAACCCAAATATCATTTTTGTCATGGTCGATGATATGGGTTATGGGGATTTGGGATGCTACGGTCAGAAGGAAATAAAGACTCCAAACATTGATAAACTGGCCGGGGAAGGAATAAGATTTACCAATTTTTATTCAGGCTCACCTGTTTGTGCTCCTGCACGCAGCGTTTTAATGACGGGACTACATACCGGGCATACAACTGTCAGAGGAAATTTCGGGCAGGGGGGTGTAACCGGTCTGGGCGGTGGCGAAGGCAGGGTCCCGCTTCAGAGGGAGGATACCACAGTGGCTGAAGTTTTGAAAAAGGCAGGTTATGTTACCGGTATTACAGGAAAATGGGGGCTTGGGGAACCGGGAACTACAGGATTACCCAATGACCAGGGATTCGATGAATGGTTTGGATACCTGAACCAGCGCAGGGCGCATAGTCATTACGTTGATTATATATGGCTTAACAAAGAGAAATATCCGATCCCGGAAAATGCAAACGGGCAGGAAAAAAAACACACCCACAATCTGTTAACGGATTTTGCCCTCGATTTTATTGATCGGCACTCAAAAGAAGAACAACCGTTTTTCCTGTATATTCCTTATTTATTACCTCACAGTGCTTTTGAGGTGCCGGAAATAAATGCTCCTTACATCGATAAAGAGTGGACGGAACAAGAGAAAATTTATGCCAGTATGATCAGTTTGATTGATGCAGATATGGGCAGAATAAATGCATTGTTAAAAAAGAATAATATTCTTGAAAATACTTTGGTACTATTCACTTCCGACAATGGAGCGGCTAACCGGTACGAAGATAGGTTTGATAGCTCCGGTAAATTAAGGGGAAGGAAACGCGATGTTTACGAAGGAGGAATCCGGGCGCCTATGATAGTTTCGATGCCCGGAACTGTACCACAGGGCGAAACAAACCATACCGTGGGATATTTTGCCGATGTTTTACCAACTTTTGCAGAAATTGCCAATGAGAAAATACCAGAAAATACAGATGGAATTAGTTTGAAAGATGTTTTTCTGAAAAATCAACATTTTGAAGATGAGCGAACACTATACTGGGAGTTTCATGAACAGGGAGGGAAACAGGCTGTACGTATGGGAAACTGGAAAGGTTTACGTTTAGATGTGCATGAAAAAGGATTTCATGATGCGGTTGAATTGTATGATTTGAAAACGGATCCCTCCGAAACGAATAACGTAGCAGACCGCTATCCGGAAATCGTAGAACAAATAAAAAGTATTATGCTCCGGGAACATGAAGTTTCGGAAGCATTCCCATTTAATTTTGAAACAACTAATTACTAAAGATATGAAATCGAATAACAAAATAATTTTAAGTCTAAAAAAAATGAAACCATTTATAATTTTAATAACAGTTTTGGTTTGTGGAGTTGAATGTATTTCAGCCCAACAAGTACAATTCAAACACGACGAATCAAACAAAAAGGTGGATGTCTATTTTGGAGATAGTTATTTCACCTCCTATATCTATCCCGATGACATGGAAAAACAGGTGCTGTATCCGATTTTAACCGCATCGGGTAAAGAAATTACACGCGGATACCCCATTAATCCAAGGCCTTATGAGCGAACAGACCACCCTCACCATGTGGGTTTATGGCTCAATTTTGGCGATGTAAACGGACTGGATTTCTGGAACAACTCCTTTGCCGTGAAACCGGAAAACAAACACCGTTACGGGGCCATTAAATTTAAGGAAGTAGTTGAAACCGATCCAAAGGCCGGCACATTGGTTACAAAAGCCGAATGGGTCGATAATGATGATGAAGTCCTTTTAAATGAAAAAGCAACTTTTGTTTTCAGTGAAAAAAATAATGTCCGTACAATTGACAGGACAACTGAACTTACCGCTCAAAAGCAGGTGGTTTTTACCGAGAACAAAGAAGGAATGCTGGGCCTGCGCATGGACAGGGCCTTTGAAGAACCGGCTGATAAACCCGGCAGGTTTCTCGATGCTGACGGAAACGTAACGGAAGTCCCGGTTTTAAATAACGAGGGAGTAAATGGCGTTTACCGCAATGCCGAAGGAATAACCGGCGGCGATGTTTGGGGAAAACGAAGTCCGTGGGTTGCTCTGCGTGCCGAAAAAGAAGGAGAGCCAATTACTGTTGTTATTTTCGATCACCCTGAAAACCCAAATTACCCGGCCTGGTCGCATGCCCGCGGATACGGGCTGTTCGCTTCCAATAATTTTGGTGGCCAGGCAGTGGATAAAAATTCAGATTCCGTTAAACTCGAACTTCCACCCGGAGAAAAATTAGTGTTGAAGCATAAAGTAGTTATTGGCGGCGACCTGACCGATGAACAAATTAGAGAAATTGATGAAAAATTTAAAAACTAAATTAATAGAAACTATGAATAATAATTTTTTATACGGAATTGTTTTAATAATTACAATGACTTTTTTTTCCTGCAGTTCGCCCAAAGACGATAATTTCCTCACAGAAATAGGGGTATGCACCGGCGTATCCAATGCAGAAATGCTGGCTTCTCACGGATATACCTATATAGAAGAAAGTGTAGGAGGTTTTTTAATGCCAACCAAAAGCGATGAAGCATTCAACGAAGCATTGCAA
>JBNJFN010000089.1:0-10704 GCA_051746885.1 Bacteroidota bacterium
CCCGAAAACGGCAACCTGATCTCCATGAAAATCGTTCCCATGCAGATCAGAAATTTCCGGCTCAACCACGTTTCAAAAAAAGATGCTGAATGGCTCAACTCCATGCTGAAAAGAGAAGGAAAAAAACTTGGAACCAGTGTTGTATTAAACCAGGATAGTACCTTCTCCCTGCAGTGGGAATAAACTCATAGCTTTGGAGGTTCCTTCTAGCGCTTTGATCGCAGCTAAATTTTATCCGGGAGTGGAAACCACCCTCAATTCTCCGTATCAGCAACAATCTTCCCGGAAA
Organism: Bacteroidota bacterium; assembly: GCA_051746885.1. Taxonomy (GTDB): domain Bacteria; phylum Bacteroidota; class Bacteroidia; order Bacteroidales; family UBA12077; genus JAGXLC01. The sequence continues at coordinate 290 of JBNJFN010000089.1, forward strand.
AGTATCTTCGGCCCAAACAAAAAACTATCTGAATTTGTCCTACTTAAACATTAATTGATCACAGTTAACAAACGAAAGGTGTATACATTGCCCTTTCAGGATCTGCCAGAACAAATCATATATGCTTTGAACGATTTCAATTTTAAACAATTATAACGATTTATAAATAAAAAACGGAGGTTAGTATGAAAAAAGTTGCTATTAATGGACTCGGACGAATTGGCCGGGCGACGCTCAAAATTATTATGGAGCGGTCGGATATGGAACTGGTTGCCGTAAACGATCTTGTGTCAATTGCCAACATGGTTTATCTGCTAAAATACGATAGCGTGTACGGCCGGTATGAAAAAGAGGTATGCAGAAGCAAGGATGCAAAAAGTATTGCCATAGAAGACTATGGGTTCTACTATTACAGCGAAAAGGATCCTTCCAATTTGCCGTGGAAATCTCATGATATTGATGTAGTATTTGAATGCACGGGGTTGTTTACAAAAACTGAAGAACTCCAGAAGCATCTGGATGCCGGAGCAAAACAGGTGATTTTGTCAGCTCCCACGAAAAGCGAGGAAATGCTGACCGTAGTGCATGGCGTCAATAAAAATGAAGAAAACAAGCAAATCATCTCATGTGCCAGTTGCACTACCAATTGTATCACCCCGGTAGTGGAGGTTATGAGGCGAAGGATAGGTATAGAAAAAGCCATCATGACCACCGTTCATGCCTATACGTCTACTCAAGGCCTTGTGGATTCCCCGGCCGGGAAATTCAGACGTGGAAGAGCGGCTGCAGCCAATATGATTCCTACCACTACAGGTGCAGCCACGGCTTCTGCCAAAGCACTTCCCGAGATCAAAGGAAAATTTGACGGAGTGGCTGTAAGGGTACCCATACCTGTAGGAAGCCTCGCTGATATTGTATTTGTTACCAGCAAACCTACAGACAGGGAGGAACTCAACAATATCTTCCGTGAAGAAGCACGAAGCAAAAGATATAAAAATATTCTTGGGGTCACCGACGATGGTATTGTATCTACTGATATTGTTAAAGACCCCCGGGCTTCCGTTGTGGATCTAACCATGACCCAGGTGGTTGATGGAGATCTGGTTAAGATCATGAGCTGGTACGACAATGAATGGGGATATGCCAGTCAGATGGTAAAAGAGGCGGCGCAGGAATAATATCCGATTGTGCCTGCCAGAGCAATCATACCATTTCCAAGAAAGAAGTTTTCGGGCCGGTTGAAACATGCGTTCAACCGGCTTTTGCTTTCCATTATAATTACGTTATATGATATACAGGAAATGCGCCCGGGGAGAAAAAAGCAAACCAAAGCAAAACGTACTGTAACCACGAAACCAAATGAAATACTTATCTGATAAAAAACCGGCAAATAAACCGATAAATATAAAATATCGGTCTTTAAACCGATTTAAATTTCAGATACACCCAGTGCAAGAAAAATGGCGATTCCAAAACTCAACAAGGAGCCTACAAGCACATATTCAGAATGTTTCGTATTCCGGAATCTTAATATGGATTTTGCAGCAATAATAAAACCTACAGCACTATATTGGCCTGAAAGAATGAGCGAGAAAGCCAGCAAACGTTCTACGATACCAATGAGCTTGCCCGCATTAGGCAAACCTTTCGCTTCTTCTTCCTCATCAACCGCATTTTTCCTTACTCCTTTTTCCTGTGGAGCCTCAATATCAAAAACATCCAGCAGATTCTTGATGATGATGTTGGATGGTTTCAGACAAAGCATAACAGCCGAAACCGTTGCCAGAGTTTTCACATCCACATTAAAAGGAAGCGCATAACCGAAATATCTCAAATAGAGCGTAGATACTACCCCTAGTATGACTAGATGAATAAGCTGATCAAGAAAGAAATAGTTCTTATCCTTTCTCACCTTAAAAAGACTTTTCAGGATATCCGTACCCAGGTGAAGTACCGAAATAAACAGCGCCCCTTTCCAGAATCCGATATGAAAAGACAAAGCATATGAGGTGATGAAAATAATGAGGGCATGCCACACATGTTGTTTGGCGAACAGTTTTTTCTCCTTATGGTCAATCCACTTTTTCTCCTGAAGCATAAAATCAGCCAGTATATGGGCTGTAAACTGCAATATCAATAACTTATAGAGTAGTGTCATACAATTTGGCTTTCAAAATATTTAACAGATTTTTCAATAGCGTGCCATCCGGCAGCAGTAGAATGCTGGTTTATTGTAGACTGATATTTTCCAAGGGTTTTTGCAATATAACCTTCGTTAAATCCCAGCAATTTATAATAAATGACCTGGCATTGTTTTGCCGAACTTTTAGAAAATAATACATCCAAAAGGGCAAAAACCGGAGTAAACTGTTCTTCTGTTCTTTTATCCGGTGAACAGAAAAACATGGTACTTTTGATAATCACTTTCTGTTTATATGAAGTATCCATATTTTTGATGGCTCTCCCGGATAGCTGTATGGCTTCTCCGTCTATTATGCCCGCCTTTGTGTCCAATGTGTCCAGTGGGGCCACAGCTGCAGCTAGTCGCATCCCGTGCTCTTTAAAGTGTTCAATTCGTTTATCTTTCGGCTTGTCTTTCGGTAATTCCAGAGATTTGATAAATGCCTTAAGCAGCAGCGCTATACGGAGTACATATTGGGGTTTGCTAATGGCACATTCAATATAATCCCCCTGAACCAGCCGGCCATAAAATCCTGCACCGGAAAATTTTCTGGTAAGATCTTCCAATAAACCAGTTATGCTTTCTTCCAATCTTCTTTTATCATTACCGGAAAGAGAGGTTGAAGAAATGATATCACCTGAAATGGTTCCGTAATTCATAAACAAACCTTTATCGGCAAATATACTGATAATTTAAATTCATCGTTAATTTTACCGTTTCTTTTTATTGATATTAATTTGCTGAAGTGAATGAATTTTTTGTATTTTGTAAGCTTAAGTTATCATTAAAATCTTTTATTCATGAAACCCATATTATTTTTATTTCCAAGCGGTGCATTTATCGAATTCTTCATTTTCGATAAACAATTCTGACTTTTTCTCTGTTAAAAAGAGATAAAAGCTATAAAAAAGAACGAGGATAGAAGTCATCTAAAAAATTCACAAGCAAAACACATTATGCCATGAACAGAAGAAAATTTTTAAAATACTCTTTAGCGGGCTCATTGGTAGCCGGATTTTTTCCATCTCAACTTCATTCAAACGACACCCGTGTACAAGGTATACATCCCAGCGATAAGATAGAGCTGGGAAATACTGGAATCAAAACTTCCCGCATGGCAATAGGGACAGGGACCAACGGATACGGCGGAAGTTCTAATCAAACCCGAAAGCTGGGAATCGAAGGTCTGCCTGATCTGATGCATGCCGCGTATGACCAGGGGATAATCTTCTGGGACAGTGCTGATCAATACGGGTCACATGATCACGTAAAAGAAGCATTAAAGAGCGTTCCAAGGGAAAAAGTGACCATTCTTACCAAAACCAACTCCAAAACCAAAGAAGACGTAGAAGCAGACCTGGATCGTTTTCGTGAAGAAATGGGGACCGATTTTATCGATATTGTGCTGTTACATGCAGTTTCCAATTCCGACTGGCCCGACACACACGGAGGAGGAATGGAAGCACTTAGTAAAGCACGGGAAGATGGTATCATAAGAGCTCATGGAATATCCTGCCATTCTCTCGGTGCGCTAAAAACAGCATCTGAGGAGCCATGGGTTATGGTTGATCTGGCTCGTTTCAATCATGCAGGCGTAAAGATGGATGACGATGTTCCTACTGTCAAAAAGGTTCTGCAACGGATGAAATCCAACGGAAAAGCCATTGTCTCCATGAAGGTATACGGAGCCGGCGATCTTATTGACCAGAAAGATGAAGCACTCCGTTTTCAATCAAAATACCAGGCAAACCAAAATTTAATAGATGCCTTTACAATGGGAATTGAAAGTTCTGAACAGCTTCAGGATATACAGAAACGGTTGTCTGAAGTGAGCGCAAGCGTTTGATAGCGCAGGCAAGAAATAAGCTTCATCATTCAGTTGGTTTTTACGAAAATATGTTAGTCAACCCAATAAATTTACACTAACTGTGTTGCCAGCCTGCCCCCTGGTCTCCGGGGCAGGTTTTTAACACAATAATTTATGAAACATGCCAACTCGTTTTCTAAAATAAAACCCTTTCTTAACAGTAATTCAATCAATATTTTTACTATATTGTAAGTGATAAAATCTCCTCAAACAGTTTATTAATAGAAATTTCAATTAATGGCAGTTACTATTGAACGTAAAAAAACCCGGTTTTCACCTGATTCCAGCAAGGTAATAGCACGATTTTTTAACTTGAACCCGGTACGCACCACAGAATTGGTTATGCGCGTTTTGCGTATGTCGAACACGGAAACGGAGAGCACCGTCAATCAAATCTTAAGAGATTTCTCAAAACGTCACCGGAACATCACCAAAATTTTCAAAAAGCATTTTAATAAAGTACGTTATGTTCTGGATGATCTGAATATTGATTCAATCGAGCTTTCGGAACGAAAAAAACTGCTTATTGGTTCCTATTTTACCATGGAGTACTCTGTTGAATCAGCAGCATTTTTTAACCCCAGTATCATGATGGATCCTGACCAGACAGCTCTGAATGATGGAGAAAAGAGGATTATCGTTAGCTTCAGAGCTACCGGTGAAGGACACATATCTTCTCTGGTTTTCCGCAGAGGCATTATCGACAGCAAAAGCAATCTGAAGTTTTCTCCTGCAGGATATCTCATTGATGAGGCCGAGCGTATAAAAAAATATACCTACAAAAAAAACATTTTCGAAAAAAAACTGGAGGAGATGGGTGTATCCGCCAATTTGTGCCACCAGGTACTTGACCGGCTGCCCGAAAAATTTATTTATACAGAAATCAAGCAAACCGTCCAGCAATTGCTTGATAATAACAAAATGACCATAGAAAAACAGAAAGTATTAAAAGAAATCCTATGGTTAGCAGATTCTCATTATGAACTTAAGTTTTCCATGGACACAGACATCTCAGAGCGGGTCATCTTTCCTATTATGGAAACGGAAAAACAAGGTATTGAAGACGCCCGGTTTGTGAGGTTTGAAGATTCCAAGGGGAATGTGGATTATTACGCTACCTATACCGGTTTCGATGGCTATACCATCATGCCCAAACTACTTCATACCAAAGATTTTTTCAATTTTAAAGCCATGCCCTTATATGGCCGCTATGCACAGGATAAAAATCTGGCACTCTTCCCCAGAAAGATAAAAGGAAAGTACGCAATGCTATCACGATATGACGGGCAAAACAATTACATTATGTTTTCGGATCATATCAATATCTGGGAGGAGGCCCGGATAATACAAGAACCCGGCTACCCATGGGAGCTGATTCAGGTGGGCAACGGCGGTTCTCCGATGGAGACCGAAAAAGGATGGCTGCTGATCACCCACGGCGTAGGCCCTTTACGAAGATATTCACTGGGTGCTTGTCTGCTTGATCTGGAAGACCCTACAAAGGTCATAGGACGGCTAAAAGAACCTTTGCTTACACCTAATGAAAATGAGCGGGAAGGATATGTTCCCAATGTGGTTTATACCTGTGGAGCCATGATCCATAACAGGAAGGTCATCTTACCCTATGCAATGGCTGATTACGCAAGTGGCTTTGCCCTGATTGACCTGGATGAGCTCCTCGAAGAACTGCTTTCCAACGGACAGGAAGACAATGAATGATTGAGTGATTGGATGATTGAATGTTAGGTTGGTTCCGGGTCTCGGGTCTCGGGTTGTTTAATCACCTTAAATTTCGTATAGAATTTCAGTTATCAGGAAGATTGGCTCACCTCATTATACAATTGGAACTTTCCGGTTATAATAATAGAAAAAACCCATGAAGTTATTGGCAGTGCACAAATAAATTTTCTACGGACCAGCTCCTCTCCCTTCTGGAAGGGAGAGGTTGGGAGAGAGTACGCCCCTTAAGCTACAATCAACGGACCTCTGAGCCATACAGTAAAATTTTAAGAAGAAAAATAGCAAGAACCTTATTATTTCTAATATGGCAGATGCATGATAAATTATTTTGATATTTCTGAGTTGGCGTACCCTCCCTTGAAAAGTGATCGGTAAGTGCCAGCTCAATGGTTTTTGCTTAATGGCCGGGGAAACGATTATAAATGAATCAAGTTGTCTACTAGGTTTATAACCAAACAATTCGAATGGCAATCTGGATTTCAAAACTTCCTTCTGCCCCCATCTGCTCCCCTGTCACTAGTAGGAACACAAGACCCGGAACACGAGACCAGAAACCCGAGATCGGTTCACCCTCCTTTCAAAGGTTCTCTCGGATGCTTCAGGCAAAGTTCTACCAGGTCGCTGATTTGTGCCTCTCCCATACACATAACCGAATCGGCTGCTCCCCAGTATATTTTCAAAGAACCATCCTCTTCAGGCACAGCCCCGCAGGTAAATACTACGTTGGGTACATATCCGGTAGTCTCATAAAGCTCCTCAGGTTCCAATATCCAGTTGTCGGCGATCCCCAGGATATGGGAAGGATCATCCAGGTCATGCAAAGCAACTCCCAGCCGGTATATAGTTCCGTTAATGGTGGAGTAGGCACCGTGAAAGATATTAAGCCAACCCTTCTCTGTTCGGATCGGTGGAGCGCCCGGTCCCATTTTCATCTCATCCCAGTGATAATGCACAGGATTTACCAACACCTGCGACCTACCCCAATAAATAAGATCAGGTGAATAAGAGATCCATATACCCCAGGCATTAATATCCTGGTGGGGCCTGTCCAGCCGCACATACAAGTTGTGGAACTTTTCAGGAAAGATCACCACATTTCTTTGATCCGACGGGGTGATCAGAGCCAGTTTCTCTACGGATTCAAAATCTTTTGTTCTGGCTAATGCGTTTCGAACACCATAACGGGAATAAACACTATAGGTAATGAGATAATCACCATTTATATAGGTAATCCGGGGATCTTCCACGCCATATTCCTCATAAACACCAAAGGGACCGTTGCCATTTGGCATCAAAAAAGGTTCCTTTCTGGATTGAAAGTAATATCCGTCATTGCTTTCCGCCAAACCAATTATGCTGCGGCCATTGCGGATATTCGATCTGAAAAGCATGATATATTTCCCGCGACATTTAACAACGCCTGCATTATATACAGTGGCAACGGGATAGGGAATGTCCCTTTTCGTTAATATTGGATTTTTGGCGTATCGTTGAATGATTGTCATTTTGTTTCAAGGGTTTTTAATTTGAAAATGTTCCTCTTCATGCGCTTCAAGAACAGTTAAATGACCAATAAGATAGGCCAGAGTACTTTCGGTGCCTTCATTTTTATTAACACCTTTGAAGGTCAATCCCTGGTAACATCCTCCCGACTCATGATCATACAAAGGTACGTTCAGTTGATTTTCCCCAAGATACCAAAGATAGCAGTTAAATAAACGCTCCAGATACTTCCGGTTTTTAAATAATCTAAAGGCTTGATGATACAACAAAATCATTCCCATGGCCTCAGTAGATTGCTGATTATAATCGGAAATCTCAGCGCCGGGAGATAACCATCCTCTGCTGCCAACCGGGGTGAAATAGTTGTTACGGAAAGAAACCGTTGTAAGAAAATCCATGCTTCTTTCAGCTATCCGCAGAACCTCTTCATCCTCCGCAATGCCATAGGCATACAGCATAGCCAAAGGCAGGATCCCGTTATCATAGGTCATTTTATTTTCAAACCATGGCCACTCTTCTGTGGCATGGGCATAAAATGATTTTTTCAACCGGCCGGTCAGTTGGAACAACCATTGAGTGATTGTTTCATTTTCCTGAAACTCCTGCAAAAATAAGCTTGTTCCTATAATGGTATTGGCGATTCCTCTAACTGAAAGAAGATTGTCAAATTGATCTACAGATTTCAAAAAGATCTTTTTCCCGGATTGTTTAAAACCATCATTGGGCTTGTGTCGTATTAAATAACCTAATGCCCATATGGTTCTTCCGAATGCATCTTCGGTTCCACATTGATCTTTGAAATTCCGGTTAAAGCTAAGGTGATTCCTGAAAGTGCCGTCCCGGTTTTGCATATATTCAATGTAACTAAGGTAGCGGGGGATATAATCCAGCAATCCACGCTCTTTGCGCTGATTATAATACTTAACAGCCATTAACAGAGCACGGGCGTTATCATTGATACTATATCCTCCTTTCATCTGGGGAATACCATATCTGGCTTGTCTCACTATTCCAGTATAATCGGTTAACCGAATGACATGATCGAGTTTCAGGGTTGGCATCACAGTTATATCAATGGCTTCATCCTTTGATATATTGGGCAATTCAACAGACTTAGACAATTTCCTGTATAGCTGCAGATATTGATGGCCAATTCTGGGCCAGCGAAGTTTTTTTCCATATTCAAACGCCTTCTTCCTATACTTTTGGAGTTTTTCAGGATGATCAAGCAAATCAAGCAACATCCCGGATAGTCTGGCATGATCCTTAAACTCAAAAAGCATACCCCTGTCTTTATCCAACAATTCTTCTGCATGCCAATAAGGTGTGGAAAGCACACATGAGCCTGCCCCAACTGCATATGATAGTGTTCCGCTGGTTATTTGTTCTTTGGTCAGATAAGGGGTAACATACAAATCAGACATCGTGAGATATTCGATAAGTTCTGGTTCAGAGACAAATTGATCATAAAAAAACACATGATCCTGCAATTCATATTTTTTTACAAGCATCTTCAGATACTGCCGGTATTCTTCACCCGAGATTTTTATAACATCCGGATGGGTTTTTCCAAGGATGATGTATAACACTTCCGGATGTTTTTCTATAACATTGGGCAAAGCATGCAGTGTGGTTTCGATTCCCTTATTTCTTCCCAATAATCCAAAGGTAAAGATAATTTTCCTGTCTTCGAATCCGTATTTTTCCTTTAATTTATTGTGTATTGATCCATCAAAATCCGGAACTCCGTGTTCTATGAGATGAATCTTCCCGGAGGGCAAGCTATAAATATCCCGAAGAAAATTAACGGCCAGATTACTCATTACGGTAATCTTTGATGCGGTTGCTCCAATTTCCCTGACAACGGCTTTTTGCAGGTAAGAAGGATCTTTCAGAATGGTATGAAAAGTGACCACCAGCGGTATTTGAAGCCTGTTGATAAGGGGAAGTATATAAACTCCCTGATCGCCTCCAAAAATACCAAATTCATGTTGCAGTACACAGACATCCGCACCGCTAAAATTTATAAAGCGGGCTGCCTGAACATAATCTTTCTGATGGTTCGAGCGGATCACATGTTTCACTTCTTTCGGATATTCACGCTCTGTGGTGTTTTCATCCAATGCCACCACAATGGCCTCTTCTTCAACTGAAGTATCTTTGAGATTGGCAGAAACAGCATGCACAAGATTATTGTTAAAAGTGCCTATACCGCACTTTCTGGGTGGATAGGTAGATATGTAGGCTATTTTCATTTTTTAAAAAGTTTCGTTAAGACGTTCCTTCTCCCAAGATTTTTTGTCCACAGTGAATTTAATGCTTAGTAATTCATCCGGATTAAAATTGGGGGTAGGCGTTTATCAATACTTTAAAGTTAATCATTTTTATCAAAATAAAAAAGTAAAAGTTTATCTCGCCGCTTCCCGACGCATATCAACTCTTCAGATCCAATACAGGCGTACCGTCAAAGGCGTCTATACTCTCAATCTCAATCACATTGCCCTTAACGGAAATTACCTTGCACCGGGTAATGGCAATCAGGTTGGGACGAACCGGAGAATGGGTTGCAAATACCCCGGTCAAAGGATTGGATGAGTTACCCCGCGGATGAACCTGCAAGACAGATCTTTCTTCCGGATTGTCATTGAGATGAAACCACCAGACAACTGTCACATGTGAAAGTTTCTCAAATCTCAAAAGTCCCGGTTCGTAATTCTCATCCAACACAATCGTGGTTTTTCCATCTTCTTTCACCACCTTTCCTATGGGATAGACCTTGAAGTATTCCTCGTCGGCTTTACTATCTTTCCTATCAGTAGATCTATTGAGACCTGCATATTGAAAAAAAGCCAGAAGGATGAGAACATATAATATTATGGTTCTTTTCATTTTTAAAGTTGGTTTCATTTATGTATTAATAATCATTAAGTATATTATCTGCTTACTAATAATTGTTATACGCTCCACCTACCTTTTATATCGCCAATATTGAGTTCAGTCTAAAACAGATTAACTTCCAGCCCTCTCTCCTTAAGATAGTTTTTTACTTCCCTGATACTTAACGTACGGTAATGAAAAACAGAGGCAGCGAGTAAGATTTGTGCTCCGCCCTTTACAGCACCC
>JBNJFN010000090.1:0-6074 GCA_051746885.1 Bacteroidota bacterium
TTGGAGATCAGATGCTGACTTGTGGTGAAGTGAGAGAAGAAGTTGGAAAATAGTTGGTTTTCCCTTACCAGAACAAGTTGTTTGAAGGTCTTGACAAAGGTTTTGACAAAGTTTGACAAAGAGTTTAATTAAGGATTTGAAAGTTGGGGGAGGCAAGGGCTATTGATTGTCATTCGATTGTCACTCAATAGTCACTCGGTAGTTATTCGGTGGTTTAGCCTATGAAATTAGTGGAGCAGGGGGAAATAAATATCTCAACGGGATCATTCATTGTATTCTTAGAAAGGCTTTGGCCATGAAAGGAGTTGGCATTGACAATGCTTGGACCAGCGTCGGGAATACAATTCTTGTATGATCTTTCAATATTCTCTCATTCAAGCATTCAAGCATTATAAAAGGTTAACAATTGAATGGTTGAGCTGTTAAATACAAATAAAACAACATACAACATGAATCTCGAAAAAGCACTCAACATAGCATTAACGCTCAGCATTATCACCATCATTTATAATGTAATCGAAGGACTCATCTCGGTATTTTTTGGAATGCAAGATGAAACTCTGGCGCTTTTGGGCTTTGGTGTAGACAGTTTTGTAGAAGTCATTTCAGGACTGGGTATAGCCCACATGATCTGGAGAATGAAATTCGGAAATCCCGAGTTTACAGACAAGTTTGAACGACAAGCATTGTACATAACAGGAGTAGCTTTCTATCTCCTGACTGCTGGTTTGGTTACAGGTGCCGTGATCAATTTTATACAGAACAATCAGCCGCATACAACAACGGTTGGGATCATCATTTCAATCATATCTATCATTACAATGTTCTTTTTAATGCGTTACAAGCTAAAAATCGGAAAGATCCTCGGTTCTGATGCAGTGATCGCTGACGCCAACTGTACCCGTTCATGCTTCTATTTGTCAATTATCCTTCTGGCCTCAAGTGGCCTCTATGAAATCTTTCAGATCGGATACATTGATACCATTGGTTCCCTTGGTATTGCATGGTTCGCCTTTAATGAAGGAAGAGAAGCATTTGAAAAGGCAAAGAGCGATACCCTAAACTGCTGTAATTCTAGTTGTAGCACATAAAAGAATTAAATTATGCCGTTACAGAGAAGAAATCTCAAAAAACATTAATTAATAAATCATTGATTTTACATATATTACTTCAGAGTAAAACATTTTATTAATTACTGTTAGGTTTTGAACATAAAATGCATTTAATTTGTACTACTAATTCGATAGTATAAATAAGGTAAATCAAAATACAATTATTAAAAATTATTATTATGAAAAAATTAGGAATTTTATTGAGTCTGATGATAACCATTACAGCTTCATTTGGCCAGTCAACCGGAGAACCAGGGGAAGAAGACAATAGCCGTGCTTTGCAGTATTTTAGACAAACTGGATACGAAGGGCTGAATGTCTTTGAAACTCCAAAAGAGCAGGGGGTAGAATATGACGGTGTAGATGTACGTTTAGGAGGCGATTTCGCCATACAGTTTCAGGGTTTGAATCACTCTAATGCCTCAGGAGCACCACAATTGATCGAACTGGGTAACAACATCAACCTGCCAACCGCGAATCTGAATATGGATGTTCAACTCCAGAGAGGAGTGCGATTACACCTGAGAACATATCTTAGTTCCCGTCATCATAATGATACATGGGTGAAAGGTGGTTATATGCAGGTAGACAGGCTGGATTTTCTAAAGGAAGGATTAGCCTCAGACCTCATGGATATTGCTACATTCCGCACAGGTGTAGATGAACTCAATTATGGTGATGCCCATTTCAGAAGAAGTGATAATGCCACTACTATATACAATCCTTTTGTAGGGAATTATATTATGGATGCCTTTACTACTGAACCCTTCCTGGAAATTAACCTTCAACCCAGTGACTTTATTATCGTAGGAGGCTTAAGCAATGGCCTGCTCAACCCTACGGTAAGCAAAGCAGTAACCCAATTTGGTACAGGAGAATATCTCGGAACCGCAGAGTGGAAACCTACTTTATATGGCAAACTGGGAATAGATAAACAGGTAAACAATAACTTACGGGTACGTCTGACCGGTTCATTGTATAACGCACCGGGGGCAGACAACGGCAACCACCTTTACGGAGGCGACAGGGCCGGAGCACGCTATTATGAAGTATTTAGCTACATTGCCGAAGACTCATCTTCTGTGAACTCTGATTTTACAAGTGGTAGATTTGATCCCGGTTTCAATAAAGAAACATCATTCCAGATCAATCCATTTGCAAAATATGGAGGTCTCGAATTCTTCGGCGTGTTTGAACAAACCATGGGAAATAACGGAGAAGACAACAGAGAAGACGGTAAATTTACGCAAATTGGGGCTGAATTGCTTTACCGTTTCGGATCATGGGATCAATTCTATGTTGGTGGAAGATACAACTCTGTTTCCGGGCATGGTGAATATGCTGAAGGTGGAGATGAACCTGACACCCAAAAAATCGACAGAATAAACTTTGGTGGTGGTTGGTTCATGACAAAAAATACCTTGGTGAAGGTAGAATATGTTAAGCAACAATACAATGAGAATTTTGCGAATCCCTGGACCGGAGCACCAAGCAATATTACAGAAGGTCAATTCAACGGTGTTGTACTTGAAGCTGTTATAGGATTTTAAATATGATTTCTACCCGCTTTATCCCATCTATAAAGCGGGTAGAGTTTCATTCAATTAATTATTTCTCAAAATCATATAAAATTGAAATTTAACACAAAGACCCGATACGGAATACGAACAATGCTTGAGGTAGCATTAAAAACAGATCAGGGAATTTTCCAAAAGGAGATTTCAGAAAAACAAAAAATCTCTTTTAAGTATCTGGATCAGATCATTGCCTCATTAAAAGCTGCAAAACTGATAACCAATGTCAAAGGCAAAAAAAGTGGTTATACCCTTACCAGAAAAGCTGAAGAAATTACCCTTTATGATATTTACAGGGCGTTTGAGCCGGATATGAGCATTGTGGATTGTCTTTCAGAAAGCATAAATTGTCCGGATGAAAACCGTTGTGCCCCAAGAGACTTTTGGCTTGGACTGAATACTCAAATCATCGAGTATCTTAAACGATATACGCTTAATGATCTGGTTCAGAGACAACTTGCTTACAACTCGCAGTCGGCAGATGGTTTACAGCCGGAAGATAAAGAATGATTAAATAGGTTTACACTTAAAATAAATAAAATAATGAAAAATAAACACATAAAATACAGACAAAAGATGATATCCAGGTTTATCACCTTGATATTGATTTATATTATCATTGCCATACCGGCAATGGCGCAGGACAGCATTCAACTCAGTATTGCTCCCAACACGGAGTTATCTTTTGATGGTACTTCCAACGTACACGACTGGGATAGCGAAGTTACCGAAATTACGGGTCGCGGAGCATTTGATCAGGCTCTTATTAATGGGAGTAATTCCCCGGAAAAGCCGGTGAAAAATATTCAACTAAGCATTCCGGTAAAAAGTATTGAAAGCGGAAAGAACAAGATGAATGACATCATGTATGAAGCCCTTAAGGCAGAAGAACATCCAAAAATTGAATATGAGCTGATCAGTTCCGAAGTCATTCAAAAATCAGAAAAAGAATTCACACTTAAAACAAATGGTTATTTAACTGCTGCAGGAGTAAGGAAACAGATTACCTTGCAGGTAAAGGGTGAAAAACTGGACGATCAAACCATTCGGTTTACCGGCAGCAAAAATTTGAAGATGACAGATTTTAACGTAGACCCGCCAAAGGCCTTGTTTGGAGCCATAAAATCGGGTGATGAGATCGATGTGCAATTCACAGCTATATTTTCAAAATAATCCCGGCAAACAGATTACCGTAGATTTTCCGATGGTTATGGGGCTATTGCCATCATTTGTTTCCATGTAGTATACCGACATGCATCTATATTAGTCAAGCTTATTTGTCGGTTTGAAAAGAAAAATGGTAACTGAGCTGTGATTGCCCAAAAATAGTAAATGCATTTCAACTGGGAATTTGCAAAAAAAAGACCGGCACAGCGTTGTACCGGTCTTTTTTCAATGGCAATATATTCACTAAAGTTTCTTAGGATGTTTACCATCAAGGAAATGCTTTTCAATCTTCTCAAGTGAATGACCCTTGGTCTCAGGTATATAGGAATAAACAAAGATAAGGCCTATAACACCGACTACTGCATAGATAAAGAAAGCTCCACCTGGATTGACAAGTGTTCCTGTATCGGCGGGATGGGGCATTGTGCCAGTTACAGCTCTCCCAAGAGATAAGAATGTATTGGCAATCAGGAAATTAGCAGCCCAATTTACCATAGTGGCAATACTCATACCCAATCCCCGTACTTTTGTGGGATAAACTTCTGATATCAAAAGCCAGGCAATGGGGCCGAGACTAATGGCAAAGAATGGGATATAGATAATCATGCTGACAAAGGAGATCCATTTAAGAGCCGGGCCCATGGATTCATGGAAAGTAAATACTGTTCCCATAGCGAGCAGGGCGACTATCATACCAATCAGACCCAGGTAAAGCAATGGTTTTCTGCCCCAGCGGTCAACCAGATAAATTGATACAATGGTAAACAGAACGTTAACAAAACCAATGGGAAGAGAAGGGAGTATGGCATTATAAACAGGATCACCTGTTTCCGCTCCAAAACCGGCCATCTCAAAAATTGTCGGTGAATAATAAATAATGGTATTGATACCGGTAAGCTGCTGGACGAGCATAATTCCGACCCCAATAATCAAAGCTGGACGTACCCATTTAGCTCCCAGTACTTTGAATATTCCGGGTTGCTGACTCTCTTTCTCAATGTTGGTTTTTATCTGAGTTAAAACTTCATCCCGTTTGGGCTCGCCTACTTTATCCAGTACTCTTCTAGCTTCATCCTCTCCTTTATAGCTCATCAGCCATCTGGGTGTTTCCGGCAGGAAAAACATACCAATAAACAAAATCAGCGAGGGAACCAATCCAACCAGGAACATCCACCGCCATCCTTCATCAAAGTCAGCAAATCCCAGGTCGACTAAATAAGATACAAAGATTCCTACAGTAATAGCCAATTGGTTAATAGAAACCAAGGCTCCACGAACGTGTGTGGGAGAAATTTCAGAAATATAAAGGGGTACAGTGTAAGAAGCAACACCAATAGCAATACCTATGATTCCCCTCCAGATAATAAGAGCCGCAACACTGTTGGCAGCAGCAAGACCTACCGAACCTATAGCAAATATAAGGGCGGTAATGATAAGCACCTTCTTGCGACCTAAATTGTCCGTTATTCTGCCACTACTCAATGCCCCAACTGCAGCGCCAAGGACCGTTATACTAACAATCCACTCCTGTGTCCTTTCGGGTAACTGGGACATTCCATTAATCACTAAATTCGGATCGTCTTTAATGAGCAGTAATGCCCCGGAGATTACACCAGTGTCAAATCCAAATAGTAGACCTCCGAACGCTGCTATCGCAGCTATCAGAATAACATAACCTCTGTTATAAGACTTTGATTTTGCCATAAAATTGAATTTTTATTTGGTTTAGATTAATAAATTTTTCTGTCCAAATATAATCATTAATCAAGATTTTAACCTAAAATCTTCTTTACTTTATCAAAGCAATTATATTAAATACCTTTTATCTTATAAATCGCTTTTTTACGGTAATGATAAAAAACTAATTTTTAATGATTTTTGTTGTATAGGTAAGATTATCCGAAAATCTGATTTTTGCCAGATATATTCCTGATGATAAATGTCGTAGATTGATCCTGCACTGTTTCTTTGCTTCCTCGAAAATATTATTATAAACCGCCTTCCCGGTCAGACTGAAAATTTCTATTTTTTGGATGGCCTTAAAAGAAGAAAAATGCAAGAATTCCTCCACCGGAACAGGATATATCTTCACTTCATCAGACGATTGTTGATCGTCTATACCGGTTTTTGTCTCCTTGATGACGATCCTACCCAGATTAAAGCCACCCTGTTGAAAATCCAGCCGCAATAGACTATCGGCCGGGCTTAATTGGATAATTTC
>JBNJFN010000090.1:6174-10643 GCA_051746885.1 Bacteroidota bacterium
ACATGCTCCATGATATCGATCTCACCATTATCGGGCCAACTCCCGTCACCATAGATCCAGTCTGTAGGAAGCATCCAGATAGCAGGCCATGTCCCTCTCCCGGAAGGTAATTTGGCCTTTACTTCTATTCGTCCATAGGTCCAGTCTCCTTTCTCTGTTGTAGTAACCCTGGCAGAAGTATATTGTTTACCTCCATAATTCTCCTTGTGCGCTTCAATAATCAATCTCCCGTTTTCCACGCGGGCATTTTTCAATCTTCTTCCGGTATAATACTGAAGTTCATTATTACCCCACCCATCTCCTCCGATCTCATAATTCCATTTGGCAGAATCAAGATGCCCATGATAATTGAATTCATCCTGCCATACCAGATGGTACTGCCCGGAAGTTCGAATGCCCGATAAAATCAACACTAGAAAAAAAAGGCAGAAAAACTTACTCATTTTTTGACCAGACTGAAATCCTTTTCTTTTAGATTCTGTGAATCAGTACCTATAAAAACTTTAAAATCACCCGGTTCGGCTTCATATTGCATATCCTTCGTATAGAATGCCAGATTATCCGGGGAAATATCAAAGGTCACTTCTTTTTCTTCACCCGGTTGAAGAAAAATTTTCCGAAAACCTTTCAATTCTTTTACCGGACGGGTAACGCTTCCCACCATATCACGGATATACATCTGCACCACTTCTTCACCGGCCCTTTCACCGGTATTTTCAACAGTTACACCTACCTGAAGGGTTTCATCGAAGTCGATTTTCTCCTGACTCAGGTGTATATCAGAATAAGAAAAAGTAGTATAGCTCAATCCGTAGCCAAAAGGATACAAAGGTTGATTGGGACCGTCAATGTATTTGGAAGTATATCGTTCATCCTCCTGCTTGGGACGGCCGGTATTTTTATGCTCATAATTAACAGGGATCTGCCCCACTGCATAAGGAAAAGAAACAGGCAATTTCCCCGATGGATTGTAATCACCAAATACAACATCGGCGATGGCATTCCCTCCTTCTGTTCCCGGTAACCAGGCTTCAAGAATAGCGGGTACAGCTTCATCCACTTTGGGGATAGCCAATGGTCGGCCATTCATTAAAACAACCACCAACGGCTTATTAAGTTTAGCCAGTTCCAGAACAAGCTCCTCCTGAACACCCGGAAGGTTAATATCCATCCTGGACTGAGCTTCGCCGCTCATCATGGCACTTTCACCAACCACTGCTACAATAGCGTCGGCTTTACGGGCTTTCTTTAATGCATCTTTGAATTCGCCCTTATCCTCACCGGTGATATCACATCCCTCCGAATAAAGAATGTCTGTATTACCCCCCAGCTTATTCTCAAAGCCTTTCATTGTATTGACAACATGGTTCGCTTCTCCCCTGGCCGACCAGGTTCCTAAATATTCCTGATCTGACTTTACCAAAGGGCCTATAAGTGCAATACTTGAAAGATCCTTACTCAATGGAAGCACTTCATCTTCATTTTTCAATAAAACCATTGATTCTGAGGCAACATTCCTGGCATATTTCCTGTGCGGTTCCGCAAGCAATAATTTTTCTTCCCTTTCTTCATCACAATATTTATAAGGATCTTCAAATAATCCCAATTCAAATTTCATTCTCAGGATTCTTCTTACGGCATCATTGATCTGTTCTTCAGAAATCTTTCCATCCTCCAGCAGACTGTTGAGTTCCTGAATATAAATACGGCCTTCCATATCCATATCCACTCCAGCATCCATTGCCAGCTTCCCGGCTTCGTACTCGTCATTGGCAATACCGTGTACAATCATTTCCGGTACGGATCCCCAATCGGAAACGATAAATCCGTTGATATTCCATTGATCTTTTAAGATGCCCTTAACAAACCGCTCGCTTCCGGTTACGGGCACGCCATTAAGTTCATTGAACGAGGTCATATAAGTAGCCACTCCTGCCTCCAGGGCCGCTTGAAATGGTGGCAGGAAAGTTTCCTTCATTCTTCTGACCGACATATCTACCGTATTGTAGTCGCGTCCGCCCCTTGCAGCTCCATAGGCAATATAATGTTTTGCACAAGCCAGCATGGTATATTTTTCATCCAATGCTCCTCCCTGAAAGCCTCTCACTCTAGCCTTGGCTATCTCAGAACCCAGATAGGGATCCTCACCAGCACCTTCCATGACACGGCCCCATCTGGCGTCATAGCTTATATCAACCATGGGTGCAAAAGTCCAGTGCTGACCAGCAGCAGTGGCCTCAACAGCAGCAATACGAGCTGATCGTTCCAGCATACCAGGATTCCACGTAGCACTTTCACCCAAAGGCACAGGGAAAATGGTTTTATAGCCGTGAATAACGTCGTAGCCAAAAATTAAGGGTATGCCCAGACGTGTCTCTTCCACGGCGATCTTCTGGATCCTTCGGGTATACTCAGATCCATTGACATTCAACAAAGCACCCATATGCCCTTCTTTAATTTGTTGAACATAATCACTCTCTCTGGTCACCGGCCCAGTCATCTCTCCCTCACCACTAACCAAATTTAACTGGCCAATTTTTTCTTCCAGTGTCATTAGATTCATCACAGAATCTACTTTTTCGGATATGTTATCATCCATCCGGTTCTGGCCCCATGAATTAACAGCAAAAAGGACCAATACAAAAAATAATAGGAGATTAATAAATTTCATAGCAGTTGATTTTTAAAGATCGATAAAATTATAAATTTACTCTGAACAAAGGGCATTTATCGAAGGTTATTTTATGGTTCCTTTCTTGAATAATTCGGGTTAAAAGGAATCCTATGAAGGAAAACATGGTAATGGAAATACAGAAGGAGGAGATCCGGGAATTTTGTTTGCAGATTTCTTCCGAAACATCCTCCTTTCAAAAAGTTTGCGGTCATCATTACCAACCACTGCCTCTTATGAACAGTCCGAAGGTAATATCTTTATCGTTGCGTTGGAAGGGTATAGCAGCATAAGGTTCGAGCACAGCATAACCGAAGAGGTTAATCCGCAAGGCCAATCCTGTGCTAAAGATGGGCGTATTTTTATTTTCAATTGGAGACCATGAGAAAGCCAAATTGCGGTAATCCTCAGTAGCAAAGCCTCCGTCAATAAATCCCACAAGGGTAGTGTAGAAATATTTTGACTGGATATAAGTCAGTCGTTCCGGTCCGCTAAAAGGCAAACGCACTTCCGCATTGATCACACCCATTTTGGATCCGACCATATAATTTAAATTCTCATAATTGGAACCATATCCCTGGGCTTGATCATACGAATTATAGGAATATCCCCTTACATAATAGTTATCACCGACATACAGGGGATATAGCTGATTGGCATCGGGTCCGTAGCGGGCATAATGAAGTGCCCGAATGCCAAAACTAAGGGGATTCTGAAAATAATAATTTCTATAATCCAATTGTGTATTGATTATATCATAAGAAGCAAACATCTTACCTGCCTGAAAACGGTACCGATAACCACCCAATGGGCCGGTAATCCCAAAATTGGTATTATCTCCCACATAAGCCAAATAAGCATTCCCAACATAAAAAGGATCAGGTTCCTCGTCGCGTATTCGTTCTTTATTTCGGTCAATCAGCATGCTTCCGTAATAATAATTATTGATTTGCTGAATCATGTAGCTATACCTCGAAATGGAGGCACCAGCCTCAAAACGTAGTTTTTTCGATAAAGGATATTGCCCGAATAATGCAAACTGATCATGGAATATGCGGGTTTGCTGAATGATAAAATTACTGACAGGGACAGTACCATCACTTGTTTCCAGGCTATCATCCGGATTGAATGCATAATAAGAATACCTGTATGGAATGTGACTTACAGAACCACCCCAATTCAAACGGTTCTCCTGATTCAGGTAAGATACATAACCTCCGATATCGTAAATTTCACCCTGTACCTGTAAGTTGGTTATCAGTTGATGGCGTTTCATTACATCGCTCCAGAGGGCGGTGACACCTCCGGAAGCATAGGTACCAAACTGGCTGGACCCGACACCCACTCCGGTGCTTCCAATGTAGTCAAGTTGAAATTCAGGATCATAGGACTTGTCACTGAAAGATGTTTCGGGATAGGTAGCATGACGTTCCAGGTTGTTCCCTACAATATTAAGTACCCTGTCTCGTCCGGGAGGAAGCACAGAAGCACTTTCATCGGCAAGATTTCTATCAACCCTTACCCGGTCAAAGTCGTCCGGTTCGGCCATATATACGGAATACCTGTCATTGCCGTAAATGGTATAGGCAATTTCACCGGTTTCACTTGCAACGGTATATGCCGGAGCCAGATCAGTAATACCACTGATGCCTGTTACAAACTCGGTCAACCTGTATACATCTCCTGTTTCCAGGTTATATTCATACAAATTTCTGTAACCATCGGCATGGGAAAGGAAATATAACGATTCACCATCCGGAGCGAATTGAGGGCTCAAAATATCACTTTCCGGGAAAAC
>JBNJFN010000091.1:0-10631 GCA_051746885.1 Bacteroidota bacterium
TAGTAAAATTGGTGGACATGGAAGAAAACGAGGAGGAAAATATCTATCAGCTCAATGATCAAGTTCTTGTGAAAGATATTCCTTATGAAAAATTAAAAAACCAAAACAATGGGTGAACAGATATTTTACTTTTTTATATACCCGGGATTACTGTTTGCAGGAGTAGTTGGAGGCCTGCTGGCTTGGTTCGACAGAAAAATAACGGCTAAAGTTCAGTTCAGAAAGGGTCCGCCACTATTGCAGCCATTTTATGATTTTTTGAAATTATTGCTGGTAAAGGAAACGATTCTTCCTGCCCGCGGCTCCAAAATCACATTTCTGCTGGCACCGCTGTTTTCACTGATCGGCGCTACTCTCGCAGCATTATTTATACTCTTGCCCTTAATGCACATAAACATAGGTTTTCAGGGAGATCTGCTGGTCATTTTCTATCTGCTGACAATTCCCTCCCTGTTTTATGTAATCGGGGCACTGGCCTCAGGAAATCCGCTTGCATCTGTAGGAGCTTCCAGAGAAATCAAACTGATCCTCAGTTATGAACTAACCTTCCTGTTGATATTCGCTGCTATCATACTGAAATCGGAAATGACCATCAACCTGGAGGAGATCATACAAATACAGGCTGGAGGAAATGCTTTTATTGGCAGTCTTTCCGGAATTCTGCTCTTTATTGCCGCACTTTTCTGTGTGCAGGCAAAGCTGGGACTGGTGCCTTTCGATATAGCCGAAGCGGAAACCGAACTATCCGAAGGTTCCTTTATTGAATACAGCGGTACAGCCTATGCGCTGATCAAATTCACAAAATACATTATGCTTTTTATCCTTCCGGCATTACTGGTAGGTTTCTTCTTCGCCGGCTTCAACTGGGAAGGTATAGGGATATTGTGGTCAATACTCAAACTACTGCTCGTGGTTCTGCTTATTACTCTCATCAGGAATACCAATCCAAGACTTAAGATCAAACAGGCAATGCGATTCTTCCTGGTGGGCATAAATCTTTTGGTAATTATTGCAATCATTCTGACTTATTTTGGATTATAAACTAGATTCCATGGGACTCAAAAACTTTTGTCTGAAAAAATCACTTTGGTTGTTTCACTTTGCGGGAGCCTCCTGTAACAATTGTGATATTGAGATACTGGATGTGCTCACTCCCCGCTATGATGTGGAAAGATTCGGAATGCAGCTCATCGGGAGTCCGAGACATGCAGACATTATATTGGTCAGCGGATCGATCAACCAAAGGGATAAACCCAGAGTGCTGGAAGTTTACAATCAGGCATCCAAACCGGTGTTTGTAGTGGCTTTTGGAGCTTGTGGATGCACAGGTGGAATTTTCGCAGAGGGAAATACATTCGCCGGACCCCTTGACCAAATCGTCCCGGTCGATGCTTATATACCCGGTTGTCCTCCTAAACCGGAGGCTATTCTTGCCGGTATTACCAAATTAGTAAAAAAAATATAATCGATGGATAAAGAAGAATTTACAAAACATATAGAAGGGCATTTTTCCGATGAAGTTCTCAATACCGCCATAATCAACAAAAACCGGGTTATGGTGGATATCAAACCGGAAGCAATACTTAAGGTTGCTGAACACCTCTACAAGGATATCAATTTCAGATTTATCATTGCTTCGGCTTTTCACACCAAAAAGGGGATTGAGATCCTTTATCATTTCAGTGATGACATAGAGGGAAATATCATCAACATACACGTGATATTGCCTCAGGAAAAACCTGAGATTGAATCTTTGGCCAACATGTTGTCGGGCGCCAACTGGATAGAGCGGGAAATGAGTGAACTTCTGGGAATTACATTCCGGAATCATCCTGAGCCAGAAAAATTGTTATCAGAGGGCAACTGGGCTGAAGGTGTATATCCCTACAGAAAAACATTCAAATAATATATTGTAAGATATGGCAAACAGGAAAATCATACCGGTCGGACCTTATCACCCTTTACAGGAAGAACCCGAACTGTTCAAATTGTATTGTGAAGGTGAAACCGTAAAGGATATAAAGTGGGAAACGGGGTATAATCACAGAGGGATTGAAAAACTCAGCGAATCAAAAACTTTTGAACAAGTATTTTTCCTGGTAGAGAGGATTTGTGGTATTTGTTCGACCTCCCATCCCTTTGCTTATGCAAACTGCATGGAAGAAATCGCAGATGTAGAAGTTCCGGACAGGGCTAAATACATACGGACCATCATCGGAGAGCTTGAGAGATTACACAGCCATTACCTGTGGGTGGGTCTCGCCGGCCATTTCCTTGGTTATAACACGGTGTTTATGTGGGCCTGGAAATACAGGGAGCCCATACTCGATATGTTTGAAATCATTACCGGCAATCGGAACAGTTATGCCATGTTCAAAATCGGCGGGGTACGAAGAGACGTTAACCAGACCCAGATCGACCAGCTAAGAAAGGTTATGAATCAAATCAAAAAGAAAAATGACCTTCTGACCGGAGCTGTTATGGATGATCCGGTCATCCACGCCCGTACCAAAGGAGTTGGGGTACTCACTAAAGAAGATGTTGTGGATTATGCGGCCGTAGGTCCAACAGCGAGGGCTTCCGGATGGGATATAGACGTTCGGCGCGATGATCCTTATGCCGCATACGATATGGTCGACTGGCAAGTGATAACGGCACAGGAGGGCGATGTATTTGCCAAAGCCAAAGTAAGGTTGCTGGAAAATTACGAATCCATTAAAATCATTGAACAATGTCTTGACGGCCTTGAAAAGGAGCCTGAAGGAGATATTGAGGTGAAGGTAAAAGAAATACCGGAAGGCATCGGCACAGGTCGTGCCGAGGCGCCCCGCGGAGAAGTATTCCATTTTGTCAAAACCGATGGCTCCAACTCTCCGGTTCGCCACAAAATACGTGCGCCCAGCTACGTAAACATTGCTACCTTCAAAAAATCGTGTGTGGGCCAAACAATCTCAGATGCTACAATTTCATTGGCAGCAGTGGATCCATGTTACTGCTGTACAGAAAGAATGGCGTTTGCCTATGAGCATGATACAGGTAAAATGCTGTACGACGGCAATCAGCTTGTTAAGTTGTCGCAAGAGAAGACGGATAAAATAAGAAAAAACTTATAAACTTCAGATTATGGATGTTTTGTATTACATCATTTTTCTACCCATCGTTGCGGGAATCGTTTTATTTGCTTTTCCTGAAAAGCTGAAATGGCTTAAAGCAACAATTACACTGATTGTTTCTGCTTTTATACTATACTTTGCTTATCAGGTGTATCAGGCTGAAGAACAAACCCTAACGCTGACACTGTTCACAGAACAATTTGCCGCAGGCACCTTCCTACACCAGGTATTCGCCGGGATCAGCAAACATTTTGTGCTGAGCATTGATACCCTTAGCAGGATGATCGTCCTGTTTACAGGCATTTTTGGTTTCATTATCTCCATATATTCCTCGGTATATGTTACAAGAAAAAAAGAAATTTATCATTACTATCCCTTTTACCTGATAACACTTGGATGTTCTGTGGGGGCGTTATTGGCCGATGACCTTCTGCTTTTTATCTTTTTCTGGGGTGTATTGGGCTTTACATTGTATAAATTGATAAAAGCGCATGATGAAAAAAGTTCAGCCGCTGCTAAAAAGTCACTCATTATCATCGGTTCTTCCGATGGAGTCATGATCATGGGAATCGCCATTATTTGGGCCCTTACAGGAAGTTTAAATATGAGCGAGGTCAACATCGCCACAGATTCAGGATTGGCCATTACAGCATTCATTACTTTACTGATTGGAAGTTTTACCAAGGCCGGTGCCTTTCCTTTACATAGCTGGATTCCTGATTATACCCAAAATGCTTCCGCTGTCTCTTCAGCTTTCTTACCAGCTTCACTGGATAAATTATTGGGCATCTATTTTCTGGCACGAATATCCATTGATATGTTTTCTGTAAATCAATGGCTTACCCTGATCATACTGATATTGGGAGTAGCCACCATCATTATAGCAGTTATGATGGCCCTCGTCCAGCATAACTACAAACGGCTGTTAGGTTTTCACGCGGTTTCACAGGTAGGTTATATGGTGGTTGGAATTGGACTGGGAACTCCCTTAGGTATAGCAGCCGGTTTATTCCATATGGTTAATCACGCACTCTATAAAAGTGGTTTATTCCTGTCGGCCGGAAGTATCGAAAAACAAACAGGAAAAGAAAATATTGATGAAACGGGTGGTTTAGCGAAAAATATGCCCATTACTTTTTTCTCGGCCATAATATTTGCCTTTGCCATTTCAGGTATTCCACCCCTGAATGGCTTTGCTTCCAAATGGATGATTTATCAGGGTATAATTGATTTTGGCCATAGCGGAACCGGTATAGCAAGCCAGTTATGGATTGTATGGCTAGCCCTGGCAGTGTTGGGCTCTGCTTTAACGCTGGCTAGCTTCATCAAATTTATTTCCGGGATCTTCCTTGGAGAAAGTAAACCGGAATTCAGCAAAATCAAGGAAGTCAATATTCTTATGTGGCTGCCGAAATTGATTCTTGCTTTAATATGTATAGGCTTCGGTGTTTTTGCCATCACCTGGGTGGTGCCCCAATTCTTTGAACCTTACACAGGAACATTTAGTTTTATTGGAATTTGGGAATCCACTGCCGTCACGATCTTCATTCTGCTTTCGATCATAATGGGTATCATCATCTATCTGATCGGAGATATAAGAAATATGCGCACCGCAGAATCTTTCGTAGGTGGAGAAACTTTCAGGGATCAAACAGGCTTCAAGGTAACGGAATTCTATAATACTGTGAGGGAATTAAAACCTTTAAATGTGATATACGCAAAAGCTGAAAAAGGATGGTTCGACATATACCATTTGCTGAAACATTTTTTCCTGGGCTTTAACAAAGCTTTCAGCAGAGTGCACACCGGTATTCTTAATACGTATGCCTTCTGGATTATTGCCGGTGTGGTGATTATGGTATTGTGTCTGATTTAAGGAAGGCTGCAAAAAGGCTAAGGCTGAGGCTAAGGCTAAGGAGGAATATGAGAACTATAAAAGGTTTTGGATTTGCAAACATCTAATATGAACAAGGTGAGTTATAAAGATTTTTCTGATATGCCGGTTTGGAAAAAGGCTTTTGAACTATTGCTCAAGGTATATAAAGTAACTGAAGGTTATCCTAAGGAAGAAAAATACGGGATGGTTTCGGATATGCGCCGGGCAGCTAACTCAGTAACAAATAATATATCAGAAGGATTTGGCAGATATGAAAGATTGGATAAAACAAGGTTTTATAAAATATCAAGAGGAAGTAGCTATGAGCTTATCAATCAAAGTCTGGCTTCCGAAGCTTTGGGTTTTCTTTCAGAAGTTGACAAATTAAAATTAATAGAAGGTTATCGCGATATAATTGATTCCTTAGACTCTATGATAAAAAGCATTGAAACAGCAATAAGAAAATAAAATAACAAAAAAATATTTATGAATATGATGATACAAAATATTTACCATGCACTGGCAATTCTTAGCCTCAGCCTTAGCCTAAATAGATACAAACCATTAATGAAACACTAACATATGGAAACCTTATTATCTATCATACTGCTATTCATGATTATTGGAGCAATCTATGCCCTTCATGCCAGGGATTTGCTTTCTGCTGTAATTGCTCAGGGAATTGTGGGATACGGGCTGGTGATCTGTTTCCTTCATCTGAAAGCGCCCGATTTAGCGATTGTTCAAATCGTAGTGGAAACCATAACACTGATCATCATGGTGGCTGTCGTTCTTGACAGCAGCCGGAAAGAAATCAAAACAGGCTTAACCCGGGGCAATCTCATCAATATGATCTCTGCCCTGATTTTCATTGGTTTTCTCGTTTATTTCTTCAGCCTGGCCATTGACTCTCTTCACGTTTTCGGAGATCATTCGCTGCGTATGGCTGAGACTTATGCAAAAGAGGGGGCTGAAAAAACCGGGGCAGCCAATCTTGTAACCGGTGTATTATGGGATTTCAGAGGTTATGATACACTGGGCGAAGCAACCATACTTTTTACTGCTGCCCTGGGAGTATTGACAGTACTAAGACTAAGAGGTAAAAAATAAAATCTGTTGTATATGAGAGGTTTAACACCTATTGTAAAAAAAGTGGCCCAGTTGATGAGTGGAATCATCTTTATGTATGGTATATACATTGTAATACATGGACACTTAACACCTGGTGGAGCATTTGCAGGGGGGATCATCCTGGCCGGTTCCTTCATATTACTGATACTGGCTTTTGGAAGCGAAGTGATCAAACTCCGAAAAGAAGAGACCGGCTCCTCTTTTACAGAAAGTCTTGCCATTTTGATAGCCATTATCCTGGCAACAGCAGGACTTTTTACAGGTAGTATGGTATTTTTCAATAACTACCTGCCTAAAGGCACCGTTGGGGAACTGGTAAGCGCCGGAGCCATTCCGCTCTACAACATTTTTATCGGTGTAGAGGTAGCTGCCGCTATTGTAACCATATTTTTAGCATTGATAATCTTTAAAGAAGAAGAGGAAGAAAGATGACAGTCTTTATCATGTGTTTCATACTATTCCTGGTGGGTCTTTACGGAGTGCTGACCCGACGCAATCTGATCAAAATAGTAATCGGAATTACCATTATGGAATTCAGCGTGTTTTTGTTTTTGGTACTTATCGGTTATATCGAAGATGGGGTGGCACCCATATTAACAGAGAACCTGGAAAATCAGGTTTTTGTAGATCCACTGCCTCAGGCAATGGTGCTTACTGCCATTGTTATCGGACTGGCAACATCAGCCATGCTTCTTGCAATAGCAATCAGGTTGTACAAAAAATACGGGACTTTTGATATACGAAAAATTAACAACTTAAAGGGATAAACTATGAGTAACCTGGTACCTCTTTTCGTTATTTTGCCATTAGCCACGGCCTTTTTGATCCCCATCTTCGGGCGATTCATTAAAGGATTTCAAAAAGGTTTGCTCTCGCTGGTGCTTTTATTTCTGACCATATTGGCGGTTCATTTCCTGGCAAAGGGTATTGATCAACCAATCGCTTATCAGGTTGGAGGGTGGAGCCCGGAAAACGGGATACCAATCGCCATCTATCTTGTGCTCGACGGACTAAGCGTATTATTGCTGCTCATTATTAGCTTAATAGGTTTTCTATCAGCTTTTTACTCTATATCCTATATTCAGAAATTCACTTCTCAAAATAATTTCTTCGCCTTATTGGCCCTGATGATTGCGGGCATGAACGGAGTCGTTTTAACAGGTGACATGTTTAACCTGTATGTATTCCTTGAAATTGCCGTTATTGCCTCTTATGCCCTTGTTGCATTTGGTATAGAAAGGACCGAGCTGGAAGCTTCATTTAAATACCAGGTATTGGGTGGTGTGGCTTCCTTATTGATTCTCTTCGCTATCGGATTACTCTATTGGAGAACCCAAACCCTAAACATGGCAGATATAGCCAATGTACTGAAAAGTGGAAATAACGGTTTTTTCTTAATATTTACCCAGGTACTGCTGATTGCAGGATTCGGACTCAAAGCAGCCATGATCCCTTTTCATGCCTGGCTGCCTGACGCCCACTCTTCCGCCCCATCTCCCATTTCTGCAATGCTTTCTGGAGTCCTGATAAAAGCCGTCGGTATATATGCAATATTAAGACTATTCTTCAATATGTTCGTTATAAGCTATGAAATAAGCATGGTGATTACGGTAATTGGCACTTTATCGATGGTGGTAGGAGTCTTTCTTGCAATAGGCCAATGGGATTTAAAAAGATTGCTTGCCTATCATAGCATTAGCCAAATGGGTTATGTAATCATTGGTGTAGGAATGGGTATGCTCCTGATTGCAGAGGGAGGAGATAAATCCATTGCCTCATTGGCAATTGCAGGAGGGTTGTTTCATTTGATCAATCATGCTGTATTTAAAGGTCTATTATTCCTTAATTCCGGAGCAATAGAATACGTTACGGGCACGAGAAACCTGAAAATGATGGGAGGACTATTTAAATCATTACCAATAACCAGTACGACTTCTCTGGGGGCCTCTCTCTCAATTTCAGGCATCCCTCCATTTAACGGTTTCTTTAGTAAATTAATCATCATAGTCGCAGCCATTCAAGGAGAATTTTATCTTCTTGCTGTACTTGCCATCATAGTGAGTATTGTCACATTGGCTTCCTTTATGAAATTTCAGAGATATGCGTTTTTCAACAAATCGAAATTTACCAGGAAGATTAGGGAGGTGCCATTTCCTATGTGTCTCTCCATGGTCGTTCTGGTAATTTTGTGTGTCGGACTTAGCTTACTTATATTTCCCGGGATAAGAGAAGTAATACTTACCCCGGCAGTTGACGTATTAATGGAAACAACTAATTATTCATCGGCAATAATCGGAATGTAATATGAAGTATTTAGCATTATTTATCATCACATTAATATTCTGGCTTTTGATTACTTTCAGCCTGACACTTGCAAACATTATTGTAGGTGTTATAGCTGCGCTCATTACCAGTTACCTGTTTGGGAGGTATTTTGTGACCGATGTGAAAAAATTCCTCCAGCCCAAAAGATACGCCTGGCTCATTCTCTATATATTTATTTTTCTGTGGGAATGTATCAAGGCCAACTTTGATGTGGCCTATCGCGTCCTTCATCCCGCTATGCCGATCAGGCCGGGGATAGTTAAGGTTCAACTAAAAATCAAAACCGATATTGCCAAAACCATGCTGGCCAATTCGATTACAATGACGCCCGGCACCATTGCCGTGGATGTAAAAGACGATATCATGTACGTGCACTGGATCTACGTCAGTTCGGAAGATCCCGAAGTATATACACGTAAAGTTTCCGGAAGATTTGAAGATTATATACAAAAAATATTTGAATGATGGATTTACTTCACATACTGTTGTACATACAAATTGGCCTAAGTGTCTTCTGTCTGTACAGAATCATCAGAGGCCCGTCAATAGCTGACAGAATGGTTGGCATCGATATATTCGGAATCCTGGTGGTAGGTATTTGTGCCATCCTGGCCATTGTCACAGACCGAGCGTTTCTGATAGACATTGGTATCGCCTGGGTTATACTGAGCTTTATAGGTACCCTCACCCTGGCAAAATATATTAGTGGTAAAAAATTAAATGAATGATATGGCAAGCACAATATTTATAGCAATAGGAGTTTTATTCAACCTTTTCGGATGCATCGGTTTAATCCGGCTTCCGGATGTTTACAACAGGCTGCAGTCGGCAACAAAAACCGTAACCCTGGGAACATGGAGTATCCTGATCGGGGTGCTGGTTAAATACGGATTTGTGGAGATAGGCATCAAAGCACTGATCACAATCCCTATCCTGTTTTTCGTATCTACTGTTGCAGCACACGCACTTGTAAGAGGTTCCTATATCTTTGGAATACCATTGGGTAAAAAGAGTGTTAAGGATGATTATAAAGAGGAGAAGAAGGGAGAATGATTGAATGTGAAAATACTGAAACAAGAAATGCTGGTTTGACATGGAGTTTGATTGCCTGTCCGCCGACAGGTGGATTTGACAGGAGTTTGATGAAGAAGCTGGCAAAAAGCAACAGGCAGTTGGCATGAATTTGACTGAAAGATGGAGTGACAGAGAAACTAAGGAAGATGATGAGGAACTGGGAAAATTAAATGACAACTTAATGACTATTAATGACAATAAACAATTATTCAAGCATTCATGCATTTAAGAATAAATGATAGCAAAACCTAAAAATTAATGTGATGAGATATCCCAAAATAAGAGAACTTGGAGAGGCCATTGTTTCACTTGTATCTCCGGCATACACAACCAAATTTCCCAAACAGGAGCATGTGCCGTTTGAAAACTTCAGAGGCAAACCTGTGGTGGATGATAAAAATTGTGTGGGATGTGAAACCTGTGCGAATGTATGCCCGCCCATGGCCATTACTTTTGAGGATGACAGGGAAAAAGGTATTCGGGTCATCAGAAGGGACTATGGAAAATGCATATTTTGCGGTCAGTGCGAAGAACACTGTATTACCCGGAAAGGGGTCAGGCTTTCGGACAAAATATTTGACCTCTCCTCATTCGACAGAAATGACAATGTGGAATATCAGGAGAAAGAACTGTTGATTTGCAAAAATTGTGGAGCCATAATCACTACCAAAGAGCATTACATGTTTATGCATAAAAAACTCGGGCCGAAAGCTTATTCAAACATCATGAACCTGAACATGCTCAATGAAAAATTACGCGTGGCCTCTGAAGACAATACAGAGGTAGAGCTCAGCGAATACCTGAGAAGAAGGGATACATTTAACATACTGTGCCCTAACTGCTTAAGAGAATTACAATTGAAAAATCACGGAAAATGAACAGATGGAAACCCTGGAAGTCATTAAAGACAAGAAGACGCTTTTCATTGGGATTGGCAATGTTCTGAAAAGTGACGACGGAATAGGGGTTTATATCAGCAACCACCTAAAAAACTGTAAAAACATCTCATCCCTCACCGTAGAGGTAAGCATAGAAAATTATATTGGTAAAATCAATAAGCTAAACAGCGATGTACTGGTATTGCTGGATTGCATGGATTTTCAAAAACCTCC
>JBNJFN010000092.1:0-10622 GCA_051746885.1 Bacteroidota bacterium
GGGGGGTCCAGTATGCCTGCAATGAATTCACCAGGATCCTTAGAGCAAATAGCCTTATAATCCAAAGCATGAGCAGAAAAGGTAATTGTTGGGATAATGGTGTGCCACGAAGACTTGAGAGAATCACAATGATACTCGAAAGTCATGCTGCTTAAGAGATGAGGGACGGCCCCTCGAAGTCTGAGTACAGGCTCTGGCTTCAAACCACCACGAGCTGCATCGGACAAAAGCCTTTGTAGTGAGCGTCGATGGAAAAGGCATTGAAAAAGTGTCAGGTAAGAATTAAGAAGATGAACGTAAGTGAACAGTCGATGACATGTCGCAAAGCAATTCAACTAACGTCAAAACCGGATGGCGTTATTAGTCCGGGACAAATCCAGACAATACCTGTTTATGGGCTGGGTGGCGTTCGGTGTAGAGGCTGCATGATCTTAATTCAGGCTCTTTTGTGGAACGTGGGAACCTACGGATTTAATGCTAAGGGAAGAGGTTTTGGTATTTCCGAAACTGCAAGTACCGATGTAAATCCTAGGGGCGGAGTAGCTCGTAGTTGTGATGAAGTTTGTGAAAGCAAATTGAGTGAAGGAGCTACGTTATTCAGCCAGAACTTTTGGACAACCATCAATGGGAGGATCCAGAGGTAATGGCAAGGTCATTCAGTATAAGTAAACAAATGGTATGGAATGCCTACCTGAAGATAAAGGCTAACAAAGGTTCAGCTGGCATTGACAGGCAAACAATGGAGGATTTTGAAAATGACTTAAAGAAGAATCTATACAAGATCTGGAATCGGTTATCTTCAGGAAGTTACTTTCCACCCGCTATCCGCAGAGTAGATATCCCTAAGGGAAATGGTAAAACAAGACCTCTTGGGATTCCTACAATTTCAGACAGAATTGCCCAGATGGTAGTTAAGGAATACTTGGAACCTATGGTTGATCCATATTTCCATAATGATTCATATGGGTATCGTCCTGGGAGATCTGCACTTGATGCAGTTGCTAAAGCAAGACAGAGATGCTGGAGAGATGATTGGGTTTTAGATATGGATATTCGGAATTTCTTTGATGCAATAGATCATACGCTTGTAATGAAAGCTGTTTCTCATTTCACGCAGTGTAGATGGGTATTGCTCTATATCAAACGATGGTTAGTTGCAGACGTGATACTACAGAATGGCGTTACTGAGAAAAGGATTATAGGCACACCACAAGGTGGTGTAATAAGTCCGCTTTTAGCCAACATTTTTCTTCATTTTGTTTTTGACAAATGGATGGAAAAAGAATTTCCAAAAGTTCATTTTGAAAGGTATGCCGATGATAGTGTGCCATGAAGCTGCACAAAAGATGGAAGAGCTGTTTATAAGCAGTGGCCTTCCGAAATCGATGTACAGGCATTGGTTTCAAACCACCTTAAGCTGCATTGGTAAAGAGCCATTGTGGTGAGCGTTAAGGAAAAGGTCCTGTAAGAAGGATCAGGTACGTATTAAGGAGATGAGTGAAAATGAACCACTGAAGAAGTGTCGAAAGCGTAGGAATGATGTCAAAACCGGGAGGTTGTCGTTAGCCCGGGATAAGTTTGGAAGGAACCTGTTTACTGATCAAACGGCATCCGGCATAAAGGTGGCATGAACTTAATACAGGCTTTTGTGTGGAACATGGGAACCTGTCGCCTTGATGCAAAGGGAGATACTCAAGTGGTGGTCCCACGAGAGTTAGAGTACCGATACAAGGCACAGGGGCGGAACAACTCGTAGTAGTGATGAATCTTTTGTTATGAAAGAGGAGCGAAGGGGTTGTATTGTCTGGTTTTATAAATAAGTCAACTGAATTAAAATTTAGGAGGAACTTAAATTATTAAAACAAAGTCGTTTGTAATTTCAAAAGTTGTAGTCTGGGAAGCCTACAAGCGGGTAAAGGCGAATAAGGGTTCATCAGGAGTTGATGATGAAACACTTGCAGTCTTTGAAAAGAATCTCAAAGGCAACCTTTATAAGCTATGGAACCGCATGTCATCTGGCAGCTATATTCCTGCACCAGTAAAACTGGTAGAGATTAGCAAGAAAGATGGCGGAATGCGTCTTTTAGGCATACCCACGATTACAGATAGAATTGCCCAGATGGTTGTTAAAATGACCTTAGAACCGGAACTGGAACCATTTTTCCATTCTGATTCGTATGGTTATCGTCCCGGTAAGTCAGCAATAGAAGCAGTTGGAATAGCAAGAGAACGTTGCTGGCGTTATGACTGGGTCATAGACCTTGATATAAAAGGGTTTTTCGACAACCTGAGGCATGATTTGCTGCTTAAAGCTTTGCAAAGGCACACCGCTAACAAGTGGGTTCTTCTTTATATCAGAAGGTGGCTTATTGCTCCCTTACAACAGAAAGAAGGCACACTAACAAGCCGGGACAAGGGAACGCCGCAAGGCTCGGTGATTAGTCCGCTGCTTGCTAATTTATACTTGCATTACGCTATGGATGAATGGCTACGCAGAAACTATCCGAAAACTCCCTTTGAAAGATATGCTGATGATAGTGTGGTGCACTGCAAAACAGAGAGAGAAGCAAAGGAAGTACTGGTTTTACTAAAGAATCGCATGGCAGAATGTGGACTTGAACTACATCCTGATAAGACAAAGATAGTCTATTGCAAGGATGACGACAGGCGAGGAGACTACCCAATCACAAAATTTGATTTTCTTGGTTATACATTTCGCAGAAGAAGATCAAAGAATCGGTGGGGAAAGTACTTTGTCAATTTTAGTCCGGCAATCAGTGATTCAGCGAAGAAATCAATGCGTCAGGAAATGCGTCGTTGGAAAGTACACCTACGGAGTGATAAATCATTGGAAGATATTTCCCATATGTTCAATCCAGTCCTGCGAGGCTGGTATAACTACTATGGAAAATATTATAAATCTGAATTACACTGCGTATTTAGACATTTCAATCGGACATTATCAAGATGGGCAATGCGGAAGTACAAAAGGCTGCGGGGTCACAAACGTCTTGCTGAATACAGGATTGGAAAAATTGCGATTGAGCAACCTGCCCTGTTCTATCACTGGCAGATGGGACTTAAGCCGTCGACTGGACAATAGGAGCCGGATGAGCCGAGAGGTTCACGTCCGGTGCTGTGAGCAACTCGGGGGGAGGTTCCCCGGGTTGACTCGACTTGTTGTGCATTTCCGAAGTTACAAACAGTTGAAATTTGTTGAAAGTAAGCTAAGAGATCGTTTTTCACGATCCAAGTTGGAATTGTGCCCGGAGAAAACCAGGATTGTCTATTGTAAAGATTCAAATCGTAATGGAGATTATGAAAATCAAAGTTTTGATTTTTTGGGTTATACGTTCAGACCGAGAAGCAGTCGCTGCAAGAATGGTCGTTTCTTCGTTAGTTTTTCTCCTTCTGTAAGTCAGAAGTGTTTAAAAGCTATGCGTAGTAGAATCAAACAACATCCAATAATTAAGGGATGTTACAGTGAAAGCATAGAATCGGTTGCTTTTATTTTGAACCCAATCATTCAGGGCTGGATTAACTATTACGGTAGATTTAGAAGGTCATCATTGTCCTCCATATTCCATTATATTAATGATAAACTTACCAAATGGGTAATGAGGAAATACAAATCTCTGCATAGGCGGAAAGCCCGGGCAGGGAGATGGTTAAAGGATCTTTATTTGCAGTATCCTGACCTATTTGCCCACTGGAAAGTATGGAACTGGGTGGCTGAATAACAAGAGCCGTATGAGTCGAGAGGCTCACGTACGGTTCTGTGAGAAGCCGAGGGGGGAGGTTCCCTTCGGCTTACTCGACCCGTTGCAGAAAGCTTTTTTAAAACAATCAAGGTGGAATGGATCTATGGACAGGAATTCAAAAATCAACAGCAAGCCCATCTTTCAATCTTTGAATGGATTGAAAGCTGGTATAACCGCCGTAGGAGGCACTCTGCATTAGGATACCGAACAATAGAGGAATATGAAAAAAATAATTGTAATTTTAACAACGTAGCATAGCTTAACTAACCGTCCTAATTATTGGGGTAGGTTCAGCATAACTTTCTTCGCTAACTACATAAATCAGAATTTTTTCGTTAATATCATAATTGTTATCAAAATATAATAACAATTTCTCAAGACAAACAAAGCACGCACCAGATGGATAATAAATAATATAATCCTTATTGAAATCATCAAGAAGTTCAATACTATCGGACTTAAAAGTTAGTTCAAGACTTGCCACCAGATTATCAGCATTTCTTCGCAATAGAAAGTTCTCATTCTTCAACGATGACATATTTTTTTGGAATTTTATGGTAAACTTCATCAATGCAAGAGCTAAAACAAAAACAATTACAAATAATACTATGCTTCTTCTCATATTTATTGATTTAGCTCATATTTACGTATTGGGAATTCATTTTCATAAGGACAATATCCATAAATTCTATTATTCCGAATATCTAACGCAAACCTTGAAACACTTCGGTCTAATTCAATTTTCTTAATAGGAAACCCATCCCAATCAAATACTAATATCTCATTGCTAGGAGGAATCTCATTTGATCTATTATGACCATAATTCATATTTGCGTTTAGAGCATATATGAACTGACCATCAGACACCATAGAGACTACATATAATTTTGCGTTTGTTTGAGTCATATTGGAAGATTTAAAAGCCATCTCATTATCTTTACCTAATTCTTCAAAGATTGTTGAAAACTCATAAACCCCGTCAGGATGAAAATAGTCAATCCTCCCAATGAATGCTGGAGATGCAGCTATATTATTATTTACAGGATTAATACAAATCGCTGAATGAAAAATAGAGCTCTCATTGAGTTTATTAAATGTAATATTTAGATTCGGTGTATTATAGGAGATTATTGTTGTAGTACTATCTTTATTATTGTATATACTGAATCTGCCTTCATCCTCTCCCTTATATAATATAATAGAATCATTGTAGAAGAATAGTTCTTGAATATAACTCTCAATTTTAGGTAGACGATTTCTCTTGAATATATATTTTGATTTATTAACTGACTCAGAAATATTTATTTCGGTTACTCTTCTTCTGGAAACATCAAATAAACATAGAAGCTTTTCCTCTGAAGAACTATACGAGCGACTCTTATCGAAAATACTAGCATCTAAATATTCTCCTGGGCCCATCCCTTTCGTTCCAATTTTTAGTAATAACTCATGCGTTCGAGTACTGTAAATATGAATTATTGTATCTAGTCTTACATTACTTACAACTAAAAAGGTATCAATAACAGTAATATCGCCACCAAAAGTATTCATAATTGGGGATCCTTTTAGGGTGATTACCTCTGGGAATTCCTCTACAATTATCTCTTTTGGTCTTTCAACACAGCCAAAAATGACAAGACAAATAATCAATATTGGTGCAGGGTTAATATATCTTGTCATATTGCTATTATATTTGAATTAGATAGTATTGATTCGGAAACCATTTCCTTAAGTTCTTATCAACATTAATTGATAAGCTATCCCTTAACATATTATGCTATTTATCAAAAACAGGTTCAATGATTTTTGTACTACAAACAATAAATATATAAAAATTCAATTGGAATTGCAAATTCCGGTGATACTGACCAGGGTCGACGCATTTAAATTCGAAGAATTTTTAGCAAAAACTGATTATCCCAGGCGGCCACTAACCTTTTATTCTTAATGCTTATATTTTTGGAGCCCTCCGACTTCAATAAATTTAGAGCTATCTTTTCCAGTAGTGCAAAATTGTTTGCAGCGTGTCCATTTCTTTTCCTCTGGTCATCTTCCCTGAAGGTAACATCAAGTGTCCAATGCAGTGAGTTTTCTACTCCCCAGTGCTGACTGATGAACAAGTTGAAGCTTTTCGCATCTGATGCAACACTGCTGATGTATAATCGTTCCTCGGTTGTCTGCTTACCGTTGATCTCTCTTGTTGCGGTAACACGAGCAAGGCTGCTTAAGCCAGCCCACTGTTCCTTCTCATCAAGAAAATCCAGTTTGTTAACCACTTCGCATTTCCTTGTCTCTATTCTGCCATGTCCTTTTTCAACGGTCTCATCTATGGAGTCAGACCGTTGCCTGAGGAATGTATTGCGGACGTCTTCTTTCAGATACCCCTGATTGCCTTTTAAGGCCAGAATGTAATCTGCCTTTTTATCAATGATCGCCTCGGCTATTTTCTTTTGGGTACCCATAGCATCAATAGTAATAATACAACCTTCTATATCAAGTATGTTCAATAGTTCCGGGATAGCCGTGATCTCATTGGATTTCTCGCTGGTACTGACCTGGCCTAATACCAGTTGATTACTGTTGGCCCATGCACTTACGAGATGGATGGGAGATTTTTCATGAAAACTATCTTTTGAACCACGCATAGTTTTGCCGTCAATGGCTATAACCTCCCCGGGTATCTTCTTCTCTATCAATGACTGTACCCACCGGGCAAAGACTTGTTCAAACTTATCCGGGTTGATAAGTGAAAAAACCCTGTTAATAGTATCATGAGAAGGAATGCCGTTGGGCAACTTGAGAATCTTTTTTAAGAAATCCTTTTTAGAGTTTCCAAATAGTTCGATTGAGTTCCATGACTCGGCCCCGCATATAACTGCCATGATGCTTAATACGACGATATCTATGAGCAGATGTTTCTTATTGCGATAGATTCGTGGATCAGGTAGTCTGCTAAAATAATCATGTAGCGATGTTTTCATTTTGTCGAGATTTTTGTGTCTCAACAAAGTTCGTTAGGTTTGAGTGTAAAATCCAGTAATAGAGGTATCTAACACTTAAATTGATCGATTCATAAATTCACTGTTCCTTTTCATTTCACTTGGTTAAAAAATTTGATTGATTTCTAAGGGCAGGAGTTTAAAATTAATTTTTTTCTGTGGTTTTCAGGGTATTTATTCATTATTACAGGTGTTTTGGTGCCATTTTTCATCGGAATCGGCATACTTTTCCCATTACCACTATGGTTTACAATCCTGATATATGTATTGTTTTGCCTTATGCAAACTGTATTTGCGGCGGTGACTGACAACGTTTCCATAACTCTTCAATATTTATAGTTTCGTAAACGACTCTTGTGACATTCAATACGATGTTCCTTGCCCTTGAAGTTGTCTTGACAGCAAAATCAATAAGCTTCCTTCTGAATGTGTTTGGATATGCTGTAACTGGAATGATCTCTGCAGTAACATCCTGTTTGTATGCTTCGAAAATAAAGTGTGTAAATACCAGCATAAAATAATATGCCTTGTTCATTCCAAAAGATTTGAAAGGAAGTTGCTCCTTTGTGGCAAGCTCTTTAATGCTGCGGTGTATCAACTCGTCGGCTCCCCTCTGATGTGATTTTCTGATAATGGTCTCAGCTTCAAACCACTCATTTCCACCGGCTGCACGAAGCCTCTTGTCAGCGACAGAGCAATTGCCAATATTGGTATAGATGATGTTATCAGGCTTACCAAATCCCATTACATACTGCCCGGTATCATCCCGGTGCAATCTGGTAAAAAAACAACGACGAAACTTAGACCAGGATTTTAGTCTGCTGGCAAACTCGGCAAATTGCCAGACAGCCTTTTCTTTAGAGATTTTACCGAAAGTATCAATGGGTAAGGCCTTAACATATTCTGTAACATCATTATACAACTTTCCGGTTATAATAAAATGAATATGAAGCTCTTGCTCAAATATCTCATACGCTTTCTGATCCGCAAATCCACTATCGGCACAAAGCACGATGGGGACATCCCAGGAGTATCTTTTGCGTATGAGATTTACTACAGATCGTATCCTGTCGGTATAATCCGTTCCATGATTGGAATGAGCACTTCCTTTTCTGAATATCACGTCCACAAGGAACGAGCCCCAGCATACATGAAGCGGCTGAAATCCCTTCTTGCGCTTATAGGTAACCTCGCTACCTTCACGCTTAACAGCGCCGTCATTATCCAATACCATAGTATCAATGCCCAGTTCTATAACCTGGGGGCTGGAGATATGAAGCCTCCATATAAACAACTCATTAAGTATCTTATTGAATACAAAACCGGTAATACAGGACAGCTTCCCAAAAAAGCGTTTGATCTGGTGAGAGGAGGCCATTTGATCGGTTCTGCATTCAAGCAGGCTTGCATATCCTTCATCCATTTTGCTTTGATCAAAACTGCTTATAGCCATATTTGTACCATCTATAAAAAACGCAATGATCTGTTTTATAAACTGTTGCAACTGCAAACCTTTCCTGTTCCCAGAAATCTGTGAAGAAATATTACGTGATATTAGCCCATATAAGCCAATCTGTTCAGCGTAGCGGAGGAATAAAGGGAGGCCCTCGCGGCCTGAAATTTTATTGCTTGTAATGCCTATTTTTGTTATCTTAGTACTCATAAAAGATAGTCTTGTGCACCCAAATGGTGAAGTGTTATTTTTTAGTTTTAACACCTTTAAATTACACATTACCAAGGCGTTAAGCAAGCTATCTTTTATCTTTTTTTGCATAAATCGCTCAATCTAGGTATAAGTAAAATATACCAGGTTCGTGGCAAACAGGTATTGTTGTCGCAGGATCTGGCAGAATTATACGAGGTAGAAACAAGGGTATTAAACCAACAGGTTAAAAGGAACATCGGTAAGTTTCCTGAGAGATATATGTTCCAGCTTACTAAAGATGAAGACGATCGTTTAAGATCACAAAATGTGACCTTAAAGAGAGGACAACATGCCAAGTATTTACCTTATGCTTTCACGGAACACGGAATATTAATGCTATCGAGTGTTTTAAACAGTGAAAGAGCGGACAAGGTAAACATGCTTATTATTGATACTTTCGTGAAACTCAGGGAACTCATGTTCATGCATAAAGATGTAGCCCATCAACTTGAGAAGGTACATAATAAGCTTACTGAACATGACAGTCAAATAATGCTGATCTTTGAATACTTAAAACAATTAGAGGAAGTTAAGCAACAGGAATTGGAACAAAAGAAACGGAAACCAATAGGTTTTAAACCTCCGGAAAAGAAATAGACCCCACAAAATAAAATCCCCGCCTCTCGCTGCGCTCAAGGCTTGCACGGTCTTTTGTTTTGTTTCCCACGCCACCACTTCAGAAGCTAATTCAGGGGTGATAAACGAAAAAATTAGCTGTCTGAAATTTTACACATTTGTCTGCCGGGAGGTATGATAGCTTTGTTGAATAACCTTCCCTGAGGTGCGTATATCGAGCCAGTGAACACCAAAAATCAGGCGTAAATCGTTATGATTACAGTGATAATGTGGTTATAAGAAATGATCTGGATATGCACATAAGATAAAATTGTATATTTGTATTATTATGGGGCGCAAGGAGATAAATAAAAATATAATAAGCTACCTTAAACCGTTTGATCCGGTAAGGATTGGTTTGTTTGGTTCATTCGCAAGGGAAGAGGACAACCCTGACAGTGATATTGATATTCTGGTCAGCTTCAGAACAACTCCCACGCTACTTGACCTTGCAAGAATACACAGGGAGCTTTCAGAGATATTGGGAAAGAGGGTTGATCTGGTAACCGAAAATTCAATAAAGAACAAGAGATTAAAAAATTATATTTATAACGATTTAAAGATCATCTTCGAATGAAAGATGACAGGATTTATATTGACCACATCCAGGAAAGCATAGACAAGATAGAACAATACCTCTCAGGTAAAGATTATGATGCATTTTCCAAAAATAGTCTTATACAAGATGCAATTGTAAGACAACTTGAAATAATCGGAGAAGCAACAAAGAGAATCTCCGGAAAGCTGAAAGAAGATAATCCTCATGTTCCCTGGTCTGATATGGCTGGAATGAGAGATGTTCTTATTCACGATTATATTGATGTGGATCTTGATATTGTATGGAAAACAGCTTCAGAAAGCATAATTGAGCTGAAAAAGTTGTTAAATAGTATATCACAACCGGACAGGTAGTCAAACAGAAACTTAAATGTCTGCAAATTAAACTGACAATTCTGAGCATTCAAAATCAAATAAAAATATTTTTATGACTATGGATAAATATGGATGCATTATGGATATATCCAAAAAACATGAAAACAAAGATGGGCTTCAGCAGTGATCTTCCCCAGGTATCATAAACTGCTACACTATCTTTGTGTACAGGCAGTAATCCAAATAAGAATAATGACGTAAAAGCTTAAGGGAAGGCATCAATTCAGATTTCTCTTCGTCATTATAAGCGAAAACTCAGGCAGTGATTAAAGTCGTTTGCAGGAGAGTAATGTAAATCCATTGTAAGGATTTATTTGCGTTAAATAATGAATAAAGCTAATGAAAGGAATATGTTTGTCAATAATGTTTATTGTGGCAATAAACATAAGCTATGCCCAGGAAAATGTATTTTATCTTGAGCAGGTGCCGGTAATTGACGGTCACAAACCGCCTTTTATACAGGATGATCACTTAAGAATATTTGAAAATGTACATAAGAGTGATGATGAGCTGCCTGGTTTTGAGGCAGAATATTTCCTGGGCTATACAGCACATCATTTTTATATTTATATTGAATATGATGCTGATACAATAGTAGCCCGGGACAGG
>JBNJFN010000093.1:0-10547 GCA_051746885.1 Bacteroidota bacterium
TGTGCGGAGACAGCCCCCTTTATCATTTCATAATTTTTTCCTGATTCAATTTTTGTTGGTATTTTCTGGCATTTTGAATGTGTTGATAATGGTTTTCGGAAAAGTTGTGATAGCCTGAAAAGTCGGCTCTGGCACTAAAGTAAAGGTAATCATGATTTTCGTAATTGAGTACAGATTCAATAGCATTAATAGAGGGGAAAGAAATGGGACCCGGAGGTAAACCTGCATATTTATAGGTATTGTAAGGAGATTCTTTTTTCAAATGCTTATCGAGTATTCTGTTCACCGAGGTGTCTCCGATAGCGTATTTGATGGTTGGATCAGCCTGTAACCTCATACCTGTTTCAAGCCTGTTTATATATACTCCTGCAATTCTGGGCATCTCCTCTGGTCTTGGGGTCTCTTCTTTTACGATGGAAGCCAGTGTGAAAACTTCCACAGGAGTCAGGCCAATGCTTTCCGCTTTGTTTTTCCTTTCTTCGTTCCAGAAACGAGTATATTCCTTGTACATTCTTTCGATTAATTTCTGTGCCGGGGTATTCCAGTAAACCTCATACGTATTGGGGATAAACAGGGCATGGACGGTTTGGGGGGTAATATCATATTGTTGAAGGTATTCTTCGTCATTAAGCAATCGGATGATACTGGATGAATCGGCTTCGATCTGTTCAGCAATGACCCCTGCAAGTTCCCTTTTTCTGCGAATGTTGTTGAAGGTCAGGTTAACGGGATCCTGTTGGCCAGCCCGAAGCAAATTGATCAGGGCATTATTGCTCATTCCGTTTTCAATCAGGTATCTTCCGGGATGCACATGGGCTTGATAGTTCTTTTTTTCAGCCAGCCATTTGAATTCACTGATGTTTTGAATCACATTA
Source organism: Bacteroidota bacterium (assembly GCA_051746885.1). GTDB lineage: Bacteria > Bacteroidota > Bacteroidia > Bacteroidales > UBA12077 > JAGXLC01. Next base: position 876 of record JBNJFN010000093.1, read on the forward strand.
CTGGTATCCAGTATACGGAAAACATCTTTTTCCGTAGAGCCTGTAGGTATGAATATATGAGTGGTTTCTTTCTCTTTCAGTTTTATATTGGGACCGTACATCTTGTCATACATCCTGTATGCAATTATTGCTCCCACAATCAATATAATAGATCCGATGATTATGATGTGTTGTCTGCGTAATGTTTTTTTCCTTCTTTTTGACATAATACAAATGTTTTGTTCAAACCAGCAAAATTAATTGTTCTTTTCAAGCTGGAATACATATTAACAAAAAAAGCAGCAAAATATCGTTTTATTTCAATATTTTTGTGTAGGAATTACTAAAATTGGTTAATTTAGTGAAATTATAATATCAACGGAAAGAACAATTTTTTATGTCACAAGCTGAAGATATATTAATCGTTGATGATTCAGGTACGAATCTCTTTTTACTCCAGAGGCTCCTGGAAGATGAAGGATATTCGGTGATCATCACTGAGGACCCAAGAGAAGGGTTGGAGTATGTTAATAAACGTTCAAGCATCGGTCTGATCCTGCTGGATATAATGATGCCCAAGCTCGATGGATTTGAATTTATGGAAAGGCTTTCCGACAGCGGAAAACTTACCGATATACCGATAATTATTGTTACTGCCAAAGATGACAGCCAGAGTCAACAAAAAGCAATGGCTATGGGTGCAACAGATTATATATCAAAACCTTTGGATATTAAAAAGGTACTTGATACCATTCAACACCATCTGGGCTAGTGGTACTTAAACCGGAAACTATTTCAGCTTGTCAAGGTAAGCCTTTATTCTTCTGAGGGCTTCCTGAAGTTCATCATCAGATGCCGCATAAGAGATTCTTATGTTATTGGGAGATCCAAAGGCATTTCCCGGAACAAGGGCAACATTAGCTTCTTCCAGCAGGTAAAAACAAAGATCACTGGCATTATTGATTTTCCTCTGCCCATATGATTTTCCGAAATAGTAAGAAATATCAGGAAAAAGATAAAAAGCCCCATACGGCGTATATTTTTTTATCCCTTTAATCTGCTCAAGACCCTCCATTACCATATCTCTTCTTCTTTTGAAAGCGTTGACCATTTCCTTTGTAAAGTCTTTATTGGAATTGATGGCAGTCAAGGCCGCTCTTTGTGAAATGCTAGAGGCGGCTGAGGTTACCTGGCCCTGCAATTTGGCTACAGCTTTGGCAATTTCCAGGGGGGCGGCAATATAACCAATTCGCCAGCCCGTCATTGCAAATCCCTTGGAAACTCCGTTAATGATGACCACCTGGTCCCTGATGTTATTGAACTGGGCAATACTTTGATGTTCACCAAGGAAGTTGATGTATTCGTATATTTCATCAGAAATGACGAAGATTTTCTGATCGCTTTCTTCAATTACTGAAGCAATTTCTGCCAGTTCCTCTTTAGTGTAGATTGTTCCGGTGGGATTTGAAGGAGAACATAGGATGAGGGCTTTTGTTTTATCGGTTATGGCACTTTTTAACTGTTCGGGTGTAATCTTAAAATCATTTTCGATACTGGTTTGAACGACCACATTTTTGCCTTCCGCAAGTTTTACCTGCTCCACATAGCTTACCCAATAAGGGGCAGGTACAATCACTTCATCACCTTTGTTGATTATGGACAGTACGGTATTGGCCAAAGAGTGTTTGGCGCCGGCCGAAATGATTATTTGTTCCGCGGAATAATCCAGATGATTCTCTGCCTGTAATTTTTTTGCAACAGCTTCTCTTAAATCTCTGTAACCCGGTACGGGGGGATAAGAGGTGAAATTATCGTGAATGGCCTGAATGGCAGCTTCTTTTATATGATCGGGAGTATGGAAGTCGGGTTGCCCTACGCTCAGGTTGATGATGTCCTTACCTCTTGATTTCAATTCCGCACTCCTTTGCGACATGGCTATCGTCTGGGATTCAGAAAGCGACCGGATTCGTTTTGATATTGTGTTCATACTTCCTCTGCTTTTGGTTTGATAAAAATTAAATTTTGTCAAAAATATGATAAATTTTGAGCAATTCGAATCATAAGCGTATTCTAACCTTGAATAATTCGGGCTAAACTATATCAAAAGTTAATTTAATAAATCATTAAAGTAATTCGCCTCAAAAATTGCAATTTTGTGTTGGTTTCAATTATTTTTACAAAAAATATAGGTGAATATGGAGGTTATACTTGAGATACTGAAATATATTCTGCCGGCACTCATCGTGTTTTTTACTGCCTATTTTTCTATCAGAATATTGATAAAGAATGATCAGCGAAAGAGGGATTACGAGATCATTATGAAAAATCAACAGATTGTTACACCGATACGTTTGCAGGCTTATGAACGCTTAACGTTGTTTCTTGAAAGAATTTCCCCTGATGCTCTGGTGATGAGAATCAGCAAGGATAATATCACTGTAAAGGAACTTCAAAATCAGATGCTTCAAACTATAAGGACAGAGTTTGATCACAATGTGTCACAGCAAATCTATGTGTCGCCTCAGGCATGGGAAGTGGTAAAAAGTGCCCGGGAGAATATTGTAAAACTGATTAATACAACGGCTCAGAGTTTGAAACCTGATGAACCGGCTATAAAATTAAGTCGTTCATTGCTGGAAAGATTCATGGAGCAGGAGAGATCTTCCGCGAAAGTGGCAATAGATTATCTTAAAAGAGAAGTAAGAAGTTTTTATTAATTTTGTCAATCCATCCCATCCCAAAATCTGTCAAATTATGATTTATCAAAAAGAAATAACATTACCTTCTTTTGGAAGAGGGTTTCATATCATTACATCAATCATCAGGGAGAATATGCCGGAAATCCCGGAGAAGGGTCTTCTGAATATATTCATTAAACATACGTCAGCAGCTCTGACTTTAAATGAAAATGCCGATCCTTCGGTACGGCATGATCTTGATTCGGCCATGCGGGAAGTCATTACTGAGAATCCATCTCATTATACCCATACATTGGAGGGATCCGATGACATGCCGGCCCACATTAAATCTTCATTGTTTGGGCAATCCCTGACTGTTCCCATTTCACAAGGTCATTTGAATATAGGGACCTGGCAGGGAATCTATTTATGTGAATTCAGGAACCGAAAGCACCGAAGAAGATTGGTGTTAACCGTCTATACTTAATTTCATATGGTATCCGTATGCGATATTTTTTTATAATGCTGTTCAACGATATCAAAATACATTAAAATGGATGATTTACTGTTATTAGGAGATGAAGCGATTGCCCAGGGTGCTTTGGATGGAGGCTTATCAGGGATCTATGCCTATCCGGGTACACCTTCCACTGAAATTACCGAATACGTTCGTGATTCGCACTATGCTGAGAAAAAGAACATACATCGTGAATGGTCGACCAATGAAAAGACAGCCATGGAAGCTGCCCTTGGGATGTCATATGCCGGCAAAAGAGCCATGGTATGTATGAAACATGTTGGTTTGAATGTCGCTGCCGACCCCTTTATGAATGCCTCCTTTACCGGAGTGAATGGGGGATTGATTGTTGCAGTTGCCGATGACCCTTCCATGCATTCCTCACAAAATGAACAGGATTCCAGATTCTATGGCAATTTTGCCGGTATTCCCATTTTTGAACCTTCCAATCAGCAGGAAGCTTACGAAATGGCCTATCATGGCTTTGCTTTCTCGGAACAGTTGAAATTACCTGTTTTATTAAGGATTCCAACCCGGCTGGCTCATTCGCGGTCTACTGTAAGCCGCATTGAGCAAAAACTACAGAATGAGACTTCAGTACCCGAAAATTTGCGTCAGTTTGTATTGCTCCCTGTTTTTGCACGAAAAAAATATGAGACATTGCTCTCGAAGCAGGCAAGTATGGAAGAACTTTCCGGAGAATACGGATTCAATAAATATTTTGATGGCCCGGATAAGCAGCTCGGAATTGTAGCCGCCGGCATAGCCTATAATTATGTAATGGAGAACTACAGGAAACATAAGCTGGACTATCCATTGCTTAAGGTGAGCCAGTATCCGATGCCTCACAAAATGCTGGACAGGATGCTTGATTCGTGTGAGCAAGTGTTGGTGGTAGAGGAAGGTTATCCTTTTATAGAAGACAGACTGAAAGGTTTTCAGGAAGAAGGAACACCAATAAAGGGAAAGCTGGATGGGACCCTCCCGAGAACCGGGGAAATGAATCCCGACCATGTGTCTGCTGCCCTGGGAATATATCCTGAGTATGGCGAAGCCATTCCGGAGGTGGTAAAGAACAGACCTCCGTCTATGTGTGAGGGTTGTGGCCATATTGAATCGTACAAGGCTCTTAATGAAGCATTGCGTGAGTACAGTGCAGGAAGAGTATTCTCTGATATCGGATGTTATACACTTGGAGCGTTGCCTCCTTTTGAATCCATCAATTCATGTGTGGATATGGGCGCTTCCATAACCATGGCCAAAGGAGCAGCCGATGCAGGATTGGTGCCTGCCGTAGCTGTTATTGGAGACTCAACTTTCACCCATTCGGGAATTACCGGGTTATTGGATTGTGTTATAGAAAAAAGCCCCGTGACAGTGATTATTTCTGACAATTTTACCACCGCAATGACCGGTGGCCAGGATTCTCAAGCACTTGGAAGACTGGAGCAGATATGTGAAGGTATTGGTGTGGAAAAAGAGCATATACATACCTTTAGACCTACCAGAAAAAATATGGATCAGATGGTTCAGCTTATGAAGCAGGAGATTGCTTATGAGGGGGTTTCTGTAATTATTCCCAGAAGACAATGTGTACAGACAGCTAAAGATAAAAAATTGAATGCAAGACTTAAAGAACTGGGATTGAAATAATATATTAAAACAAATATCCGGGAAAAATTTTTTAACGACGATATTATGAAAACTGACATAATTTTGGCCGGAGTTGGCGGGCAGGGGATATTGACCATTGCCGCCACGATTGGTATGGGAGCATTAGACAGCAATCTATATCTAAAACAATCTGAGGTTCATGGCATGAGCCAAAGGGGAGGTGCAGTGCAATCCCACATGAGGCTTTCTGATGAGGAAATTTTTTCTGATTTGATCCCCAAAGGGGAAGCCGATATCATTCTTTCCGTCGAACCTATGGAAGCCCTCAGATACTTGCCCTATCTCTCAAAACAAGGTTGGCTGGTGTCCAATACAAAAGCATACAAAAACATTTCCGGCTACCCTGATGAACAGGAGCTGATTGAACAGATCAACAGGGTTCAGCATCATATTGCCCTGGATGCCGATTCTATAGCCTCCGAACTCGGTTCACGGAGATCCTCGAATATTGTTATGTTGGGGGCAGCTTCCCCTTTTTTTAATCTCCCTCTTGATGGATTTAAAGAAGGCATTCGGAAGATATTCGGCAGAAAAGGAGAAAACGTGGTTGAGAAAAACCTCCGGGCATTTGAAGCGGGAAGAGCATTTACGGGAAAAAACAGGTGAATTGTTTTGACAATTATTGTATTAGTTTTCTCTCCTGGTTTTTATCAATAAAAAATGCTGCCCTTATGTTTTAAACAAAGGGCAGCATTTTTATTGATGTTATTCATTTCCCAGAATTAAAGGCAGACCTGATTCTCCACCTCCTATAACAACAACCTTGGAATTTTGTGATTCGGATAATTCTATTGTGGCTTCAATACCCCTCATTTTCAAGAGTTCGGGGGTCAGGCTCTCACTGATGATCCTGTTCGCCCGGGCTTCTCCTTCGGCTTCAATCTCTTTTCTTTCCGATTCACTTCTTTCTCTCTCCAATCTGTATTCATAGGCCAGGGCTTCCTGTTCCTTTTCCAGTTTTTTCTCAATAGCTTCTTTTATTTCAGGAGGAAGCTGAATGGATCGGACCAGCAAAGCATTCATTTCTACATGATTATCGCCTAAAACCTCTTGTGTTTCACTTTTGATGGTTGATTCCACTTCCTCTCTTTTGGTTGAATAAATTTCTTCAGCCGAATATCTCCCTGCTACCCGACGAATAGTGGATCTTATCTCGGGAATAATGAGTTGGTCAACATATTTTTTGCCGAAATTTTCATGCAAGTACCCGAGATCCTCATAAATGGGATTGAAACGTACCGACACATCTACGGTAAGGTTTAGCCCGTCTTTGTCCAGGACATCCAGTTCCTGTTCAGTTTGTTGCTCCTTTACACTGTAAAGGTACATTTCATTCCAGGGTGCAATCATTTTAAATCCTGGCTGATAAATTTGTTCCTTATCCAGCCCTGTGGTGAATTTTCTGAAGATCACTCCCCGTTCTCCAGGCTGAATGGTAACGAATGTTGCACTGCTTAAGATCACAATAATAACTATGATCACCGCAAGCAATATCCAAAAAGTGGTTGTTTTTTTCATAAGTATTTCTGTTTATATGGTTTATATTCTAGGTAAATTTGAAGTAAAGGTATATTATTTAATGGATTCTACAATACAAAATTGACGGAATTACCATGCAATTTGGAGGGAATAACGTAGCTATAATGATAAGTTTTGCAAAATTTTATCTCTAATGTGGGTTGAACTTAGCATCTTTCCCGATTGATCCCTGCAGTCAATCAATTTGAAATCTTCTTCTTTACTGATTTCCCGGAGGTAAATCTCCCGGACACTTTCCTGAAAACTCAGATCTTTTTCATGGATGTCATCTTTACCCTGGAGATATGCGCGATCGGCTCCCTGGCGTTTGGCCTTAAGTTTGGATTTTGTGAATTCAGCAGGCACATCCAGAAAAAGGTTTATATCCGGCCGGGGAATCTGGTAGTACTCATATTCCAGGTACTTAATCCAGTCGGTAAGCGCTCCTATTTCTTTGTCATCCTCTAATTTTGCACCCTGAAAAGCAATATTGGAATAAACATAACGGTCAACCAGAATCAGGTAATTTTCTTCCATCCATCTTTGAAGGGTGTCTTTGGCATCATTCCTGTCGCCGGCATATATAAGGGCCACTAGATACGGATTGACCGAGTTGATCTCTCCCAGTTCCCCTCTGAGAAACATGGCGATCAGTTTTCCAAACACAGGTGATTCTGTTCTTGGAAAATGCAGATATTTATAGGGTATGTTGTGGTCCTCGAAATATTGCCTGAGAAGTTCGATCTGTGTGGATTTACCTGATGCATCAAGTCCTTCTATATTGATGAAATTCATTAGTGTATCAGTTTATTAAAAATTTGAATTTCCAATTCGAAATAATTCATTTTGAATTCAGACCATTGTGAATTCTTCTGTTTAATTTTTATACTTTTGTTTTTAAATTGATTCAATAATTATGGAAGATAAAGATACATTTTTTTCCCGGAAATACATGATCAACTGTAACGGTTCGTTGCTCGATCTTTCAGAGCCGAAAGTTATGGGAATATTGAATGTTACGCCCGACTCATTTTACGACGGAGGCAGGTATTTTCAGGAGAAGATGATAAAAGAGCAGGTTGAACGCCTTGTTGCCGGGGGTGCCGATATAATTGATATCGGAGGATATTCCTCCCGACCGGGAGCCGAACATATTCCCATTGAAGAAGAACGGGACAGACTCTTACCTGTATTGGATCTAGCCAGAAAGCATTATCCCGGTCTGATTCTTTCAGTCGATACATTTCGTTCGGAAATTGCCGATGAAGTGGTTAAGGATTACCGGGTGGATATAATAAATGATATATCCGCAGGAGAAATGGATCCGGATATGTTTGAAACCATTGCAAAATTGAAGGTGCCCTATATTATGATGCACATGAAAGGTACCCCGCAAGATATGAAGTATAAGGCCTGGTATGAGGATATGATGAAGGAGATAATGGACTATTTCTCCCTGAAGTATGATCAATTGAGAAAAATGGGCGTAAATGACATCATTCTTGATCCGGGTTTCGGTTTCGGAAAGAATGTGGAACACAATTATCAACTGTTGCACAATCTGGATCAGTTTAAAATATTTGAATTGCCCATAATGGTGGGATTATCCCGAAAGTCAATGATATATAAAGTTTTGGATACAACACCCGATGAATCACTGAACGGCACCACCGTACTCAATAGTATTGCACTTATGAAAGGTGCAAATATTTTGCGGGTACATGATGTCAAACAGGCCAGGGAGGTGATCACGCTTGAGGAAAAATACCGAACTTTTACGAGGGATTGTTAGCCCAATTTGTCTACTATCTGGACTTTTAGGATTTAGAACTTAGTATTTAGAATTTAGAAATTTGGATTTCCAGTTTATCTGGCCTGGGTTTTTTTTATTTTTGAATGATAATTATAATGGCGTTTTCAACAACAATATGATTACAGGTTTTATTACTATAAGGATTTTGGATATTTTGGACATCCTGCTGGTCGCTTTTCTTTTATATCAGTTTTATAACCTCATTAAAGGAACGGTTGCCATCAATATTTTCGTTGGCATATTTTCAGTGTATCTTCTGTGGCTTATCGTAAAAGCTCTTGATATGTCGCTCCTCAGTTCGATCCTGGGTCAGGTGATCGGAGTGGGGTTGATTGCCATGATCATTGTATTTCAGCAGGAGATCAGAAGGTTTCTTCTTATCATAGGCAGCCGTTATATATCCAATTATCAATTTTCGCTGGCCAATTTGTTTTCACTGAAAACAAAAGCTAAGCCCAGGATAAAGACTACCGAGATCGTAAAAGCCTGCACGGACATGTCAGCCTTTAAAACAGGTGCTCTTATTACTATAGGCCGGAGGGATAACCTGAATCATTATGAAAAAACAGGGGTAATTATTAATGCAGATACATCCAATCGTTTGCTTCAGAGCATTTTTTTCAAGAACAATCCTTTGCATGATGGTTCGGTGATCATCCGAAAAGATAAGATAGTGGCTGCAAGTTGCGCACTGCCTACTTCTGAAAGAGTGGATCTTCCTCCCCGATTTGGTATGCGCCACAGGGCTGCCATAGGACTTACGGAACGAACCGATGCAGTGGTCGTTGTGGTATCGGAAGAAACAGGAGCCATTTCTTTTGCAAAATATGGTGAGCTTGAAACCAATATCGGACCGAACCGGCTCAGGCAAATACTTAAAGAAAATTTCGAAAAAGAATAGGATATTTTATGGTGGTTTTAAACTCTATATTAGGCTATAAACTGGTAGAGACAAGCAATTTCACCATTACTTTGTACGATCTGCTTATGGCTTTGGTTATAGTGGCGATTACCATTGTGATATTATGGGGCCTCAAGCGTCTTTTTAAGAGAACCCTTTTTAAAAGAGCCGTGGATCAATCAAAAGGCTATGTGGTGTTTCAACTTGTCAAGTATCTGATATGGATCATTGCTATATTTCTGGTCCTGGATACCATTGGCGTAAAAATTACTTTACTGCTGGCCGGTTCCACAGCCCTGCTGATCGGTGTTGGCCTTGGCCTGCAACAGGTATTTAAGGACCTTATTTCGGGCCTGTTTCTTTTGTTCGAAGGCAATCTTAAGTTAGGGGATGTAGTGGAGCTTGATGGAATTATTGGTATTGTAAAGGAAATTGGTTTCCGCACCACCAAGATCGAAAGCCGCAACAACATCATCCTGATCATTCCCAATTCGAAGTTTATAGATGAAAATGTAATCAACTGGAGTATTATTGAACAGCGCACCAGGTTTTATGTTGGTGTAGGGGTGGCTTATGGGTCGGATGTGGAACT
>JBNJFN010000094.1:0-10542 GCA_051746885.1 Bacteroidota bacterium
CAATTATTGGTTTGGCGATTTGTTGGGCGTGCTGATACTCGTTTTGCAGTTGAGCGAAAACTCTGGGAACGGTTGAAATGCCTTTGATCTTGCCGGCATTTATGCCGGTAAAGGCAAAACCATCATCCATATTTCCGTTATAGGCTTCCAATAAAGCCTGGGCAATACAGTAAGAAGTGGTTTTTGGATCACATGATTTGATGCAGTGATGTCTGCAAACAGACGGCTTTCGTTTCCCTTCTTGTGCCTCCCGCAGAAATTGGTTTGAAAACGCTCTTCCGGGCATGCCCACCGGACTTTTTATGATCTCAATATCTTTTTCATCAGCATCAACAAAAGCATTTTTGAAGTCGAGTGATGCATCACATTCTTCGGTGGCCACAAAACGGGTTCCCAATTGCACTGCATCAACTCCACGCTGGATAAAATCATACATATCGGCTCCGGAATAGATACCGCCTGCAGCTATCACCGGTATCTTTTGATCATACTGCTGCTCTAGATTTTTGGTAACCCCGAGTACATCTTCCACCAGATTCTCCAGGCGGTTTTTTTCATCATGGATGGCTTCCGCTTTGAATCCCAGATGTCCGCCTGCTTTAGGACCTTCTACCACAATGGCGTCGGGCAGATAATCATAATTTTGTTTCCATTTCTTACAGATGATTGAAGCTGCCCGTGACGAGGAAACAATGGGCACTAGCTTTGTTTGGCTCTCCTTGTCCAGGTATCCCGGCAGATCAAGGGGCAGACCTGCTCCGGAGAATATGATGTCGATGCCTTCTTCAATGGAAGTAAGTACCATATCCCTGAAATTGGTGATCACCGACATGATATTCACACCAAGGACACCATCTGTAAGCTCCCGTGCTCTTCTGATTTCTTTGCGTATGGCTTCGATATTCCGCTTCCTGTATTGTCTGTGGGTTTCGTGGCCTATCAAACCGATTGCAACCGATGAAATGACCCCCACACCTCCCATATTGGCTACTGCCGAAGCAAGACCTGAAAGGGAAATACCAACCCCCATTCCACCTTGTACGACAGGAACGGGTATTGTAAGGTCTCCTACATTAAGTGATTTCAAATTCATAATGTTTTCTGTTTTACATTCATTGTTCTGATTTTACATGACAACAAAACAACGCCCTGGCTTTTACCACGTTATATTGTTTGTTGTAATTTTTGAAGAGTAAACGGTTCTCAAAAACGGTGAGATATTTTTCAGCCTGTTATCATCTTCGATTGTAAACAAAGTCCCCTGCAAGAATGTTCATTTTTTAGTAATATTATTTATTAAAAATTGTAGGAGGGGGCAAAAGATTCGGTATATCTAAATGATTTATTCCCGACCATTTTCTTCAACCCAGCGCCACATCGAGGGTCATCATCACCGAGAAGCCTAACATGGCACCGATGGTGGAAACATCCGTTTCCTTGTGGCTCTGCGATTCGGGGATCAGTTCTTCCACCACCACATATATCATGGCTCCGGCGGCAAAAGCTAAGCCGTAGGGAAGTAAGCTGCGTATGGAGATTACTGCTAATGCTCCCAATACACCGGCAATAGGTTCCACAATGCCTGAGAGCTGCCCGTACATGAAACTTTTAAATCGTGACATCTTTTCTCTTCTCAGGGGTACGGAGATGGCCGTTCCTTCAGGGAAATTCTGTATGCCTATACCCAAAGCCAGGGCCATGGCCCCGGTCAGGGATGCGGAGGGGAGATCCGCTGCAAGGGCTCCGAAAGCCACACCGACAGCCAGACCTTCAGGAATGTTGTGAATGGTTACTGCCAGAAATAAAAGAATGCTTCTTCTCAGGTTGGATGGCGGGCCTTCTGCCTGTTCTTTCGGCAGACCCAGATGAAGGTGGGGCATGAGCTTATCGATAAGAAAGAGAAAAGCTCCTCCTGATAAAAAACCGACAAGGGCAGGCACCCAGACCGGATAATTAAAATCCTGGGCCATCTCAATGGCGGGAGCCAGCAACGACCAGAAACTGGCGGCGATCATCACTCCGGCGGCAAAACCCAGCATGCCGTCAAGGACGTTGCGTTTGATCTCTCTGAAGAAAAAAACCAGCGAGGCTCCCAGCGAAGTAACCAGCCAGGTGAATATCGTGGCTACAAGGGCTTGTTGTATTGGGGATAAAAGCTTGAACCATTCCATCATTTTTCAACTTTTAAATTTTATGAACAAATATATTAGTTTTTGGAAAAAAGATAACAAAATCTTTTATCATAAGGAAATTGGAATCGCGGTGCATTTCCAGGACTTTCCCGGCCCCACTTTTGGGTGAAGCTTCTGCTTCAATTTCCAGCCGCAGGCGTGTAAGGCTGAAGAATGCCAGGTCAAGACCTGAGAAAATACCTGATTGAGTTATAAAAAAAGCAATTCCGATCCAGGATAAAAATGTTGTCCATCAAATAGGAAAAAGCGCTTTGCTGTTTTCAGAGACATTGCCGTAAAGTTTTGCCAGATTATCAATTTTGCGGTCTGTCTCCTGCATCTTTTTATCGGTTTCCTGAAACATCTTCCAGGCCTGATTAAAGGATACGGGTTCACCGTGTTCGTTTTTTAAATATTCTTCAGCTTTGGAAAAAAGCGGATTGATCTTATCAATCACTTCATAAACATTTAAAATAAAACCAGAATGCCACAAACGGTTGGATTTGTTGTATTTTATTTGAAGAGATGCACAGCCGTGCGTCTCTTCTGCTGAAACTGATACCTTCGTCCTACCTGTATCACTGGAAAAGCGTCGGGGAAACATGAACTGACTATCGCCTGGCACCTGGTCTGACCGATACCAGCCCAACCTAAAAAACTGGCTAAATGCCACAATCCTGGAAATGCCTTCAAAAAGAGCCTTAGGCACCTTCGGTTGGACGGGTTAGCGTATGGCAGTTTACCGGGTAGATCTGCATTAACATGATCTAAAGGTTTCAATACATGCCACCAACCCTGTATTCTGACGGAGAGGAGCACTAAAGTATCAACTACCAGCAAAAGGCTTGCATCTTATCTCAAGATTCCTTCCCTCCCGCGCCTTTGATACTTTATATGGTTCAATATACAACCGGTGCCGTCGCTAAGCGACTCTTGTTGCTTGAGGGGGGTATCCAGACTACTACCATAATTTCGTCGCTACGCGACTTATGTTCTGCGGTTACAAGCGAATAACTACCGAATAACCAAAGGTATATCGGGTTATTGTCAAATGGCCACGAATGCACAGATGAAATATGTATTCAGATTAATGTAATGTTTCATTTGAACCGGTCTTCCGCGGCTATTCTGACTTCTTTACCCTGATTCCCTTGGGTATCTTTATTCCCAGCATGTCAGTAAATTTATCCACCAAGTTGTAAATGTTCTCACGGGTTTCCTCGTCAAAATCTTCCAGTGTTAGCTCTTCGGACTGAACTTTGGAAAGAAAGGTGGAACCCAGGATGGACCTTGACATGTCATTGTTCTCGATATAATCCGAATTGGCTTCGGTGATGCCGATGCGCTTGTTCAGTATATGTTTCTTGAAATCAAGGGTAGAGAAGAGGTCCTCAACTTTTCTGAATCCCTCATCCAGCAACAGTATCTTCTCTTTGGTCTTTTCGTCATCGTTCTGGAAGAGGTGATGTCTGAAATAGTCGTAAATTTCCTGTCCTTCTTCATGGTTGCCAAGGATGATGTAAAAACCGAGCTTCCATCCCGTAAGCAGGTTGGCCAGTGAAGTGACATTGGATACGTCGGAGGCCGGCAGGAAGTAAAGTTCTTCATTAAGCCCCACAATCCTGTAAAGGGCGTTAAAGAAATAATAGGAAGCGATATCCTCGACGATGATGTTGTTGTCCTTCTGGATGAACTTCTGATCGTTCAGGCGTGTGCCCATCAACACATAGATCGGGGAGAGTGTATCGCTAGAGGCAGTTTTGAAGGAACCGGGCTCAAAGATCGTTGTTTCGCTGTATTCTTCTTCATCGGCTCTTTGAAGGGCCAGGATGCGGTATAGCTTGTTAACGTTGATCAGATGTGGTGAATGCGTGGTATAGAGGATCTGTAGATCATTTTTGAGGTCCTCGAACACCTTGAGCACATCTTCCTGGGCTCTGGCATGAAGACTCAATGCCGGCTCGTCTATTAACAGCACGCGATCGCGGTGCTTATGCTTGGCAAAGGCTTTCAGCTCAAGATAAAAGGAGAGAAACCATCTCACGCCACGGCTCCTTTGCTGGGGATAAAGCCTTTCATCCTTGTCCTTGATCCAGAATTCGATATAAGGCTTGCCCACCTTTTCCGGTGTGTTGTGATCATAATGCTCCATCTCAAAGGAGATGTGGATTTTGTTGTTTTTGCCTACATTTTGTCTCCAGTATTCATGGAAATCCACCGTGATCTCATTGTTGAGCTTTTCGATCTTTTGCTTAAGTATCCGGCTGTTCTTCTGGTTGAAGAACTCGGGTTTCAGATCGGTAATTTCCAGATAATTTTTTACAGCTTTATAGCCTTTTATATCTTCTTTTTCATTGATGATGTCTTCCAGGTCGATCTTATTGGGCAGCAGGCTGCTGAAATCATGGAAGAATTCAAAGACGGGCGCATTGTCGAAAAAAAGGTTCCCCAGGGTTTCCAGATTGTAATAATTGTCTTCAATATTCAACTGGTTTTTTATTTCCTTTTCGGCCTGTGATTTTGGTGTGCCTTCAATGATCTTTGCTGCTGTTCTTAACTGAAACTCGTATTCCCTTTCCTTTTCGGCCAGTTGCCTGCTCAGTTCCTGGTAGGACTCCTTCAGGTTGTTCACCTGCACCTGGGCATTTCTCCGCTCTTTCTCATTGGTCAGAAGGCTGTATTCGGCCTCGGCATTCTTTAACTCTTTGTATTTTTCCTCAACATTGCCCTTAAGGCCTTCTTTTTCCCTGTTGATGTCTGCAATTTTACGGGCCAGCATGTATCGTTCTTCCAGTCCCTGAAGCTTTTCCCCGTATTCTTTTAGTTTATTTTGAATGTTATTTTGTTCTTCCTGGTATTGTTTTAGTGTATCCTGCAGTTCATTGAGTTTTTCCTTTGCCTGGGCAACATTCTTATTTTTTCTGGATTTATTCAGTGCCTTTTTATGCGACTGGATGTCATGTTGAGTTTCCCTGATGAGTTGGTCCAGCTCATCTTTTCGGTTGATGAGGGTATCGTATTCTTTTTTGGCTTCTTCATACTCCGTGTGAACCTCATCCAGTTGCTTCCAGGTAATGTTCAGTAATTTCTCTTTCTCCGCATGCTTTTTATCCCAGTACTTTCTGATAGCTTCTTCCTCAATGCTGATCCTGCTGTTGTGCAGATCTTCCCAGGTTCTGCAGATGCTTATAGAATCCAGTTTTTTAATGATATTGAGGGCCTCGGAGGGTAATTTATTGATATCGACAATATCCTTGTATTGGCTGTCATTTAATTCAAATGAACAGTATACTTCCGGCATGGTGAGGTCGCTTCTCAGGATGTCTTCTGATATTTTTCCGGTATAAAAGCTCTCCAGTGCTTCCAGTACGGTGGTTTTCCCGGATTCATTCTGTCCAATCAGTATGGTGATGTTGTCATTGGCAGTATTGCACCACCCGGAATCAATGATGGATCGATAATTTTTTATTCTGAATGATTTTAATTTCATAATGATTTAATTTTTCTGCATTAAAAGCTTACCCCTACTAGTAACACATCATCCACCTGCTCAAAATTGCCTTTCCATTGCCTGAATTTTTCATCCAGAATGGATTTTTGTTCGTTTAACTCGTGGGGTTGTATTTCGGTTAAAAGTTTTCTGAAGTTTTTAAACTTGAATTTTTTGAATTCGGAACCCCCCAGTTGATCTACAAAGCCGTCTGTGAAAAGATAGGCCCTGTCGCCCGGTTCTACCTGAATGGTATGGTTTGTGAACGAGCTTTCGAATAAGGCGTATATACCGATCGGCATCCGGTCTCCCCGGATTTCGTTCAAGGTGCCTTTGTGAAAATGATACATTGGGTTTTTGGCTCCTGAGAACTGAAGCTCTCTTGTTTTTTGGTTATATATAAACAGGGCCAGATCCATACCGTCTTTGAGCTCTTTTTTGTCGCCTGTTTGGTTCAGTGTTTTCATAATACGTTCCCGCATGCTGTTTAGAATGCGGTTTGCCCTGGGAAGGGGGTCCCTGTTGGTGATTTCATTGAGAAAAGTGATTCCCAGTATGCTCATGAAAGCACCGGGAACACCGTGGCCCGTGCAATCTCCTACTGCCAGAATAATTTTCTCCCGAACCTGGCGCAACCAGAAAAAATCACCGCTTACCATATCCCTGGGTAAGAAGAAAATGAAATTATCGGGAAACATCCTGTTTAAATCTTCCTGACCGGGCAGAAGCACTTTTTGAATATACTGGGCATACTCCAGGCTTTCATTCAGGGCTTTTTTCTGGCGCTCAACAAGTTTCTTAAGATATTCTTCTTCCGATGTTTTGATTTCTTCCTGGCTCATCTCAATCGATTATTTAATACTCTTATAATCTCATAAAATTAATAAAAATGATGATAAATTTACATTTGATAACGGGTTATTTTGACTAAACATCTTTATTTTTATTTTAGCCGACCTTTTTTTTACTTAAAAAAATCCAGACCCGTATAATTCCACGGGCTGATTTGTTTGAGTTTTTCCCTGACTGATTCATTCACCTCTAGTTGATCAATGAATTCAATAAAATCATTTTGGTTTAGCCGGGTGTTTTTACGTGTAAATTGCTTTAAAAGTTCGTATGGATTTTCTGTTCCTTCCTTTCTTAACATGGTTTGGATCGCTTCGGCAACGACGTTCCAGTTTTCCTCCAGATCCCGGTCGATTGCTTCTTTGTTCAGGGTAATTTTATTCAGTCCTTTATTCAGTGACTGAAATGCAATCAGTGTATGGGCAAAAGGCACTCCAATATTTCTTGAAACGGTGGAATCTGTAAGATCTCTCTGCAGCCTGGAAACGGGAAGCTTTGATGCCATGTGTTCCAAAATGGCATTGGCCATGCCCAGGTTTCCCTCCGCGTTCTCGAAATCTATCGGGTTCACCTTATGAGGCATCACCGAGGAACCCACTTCTCCCTTTTTGATCTTTTGTTTGAAATAGTTCATGGAGATATAACTCCACATATCCCTGGAGAGGTCAGTCAGGATGGTATTGACCCGGCACATTCCATGAAAAAATGACGCCAGGTTATCGTAATGTTCGATCTGGGTGGTGATTTTCGATCTTTCCAGTCCCAGCCCCTTATTTACAAAGTTATCGGCAAAGACTAACCAGTCGATTTCCGGGTAGGCCAGGTGGTGGGCATTGAAATTACCGGTAGCTCCTCCGAATTTGGCTGAAAACGGGATCTGTTTCATTTGTCTCAATTGTTCGTTCAGCCGGTCGTAAAAAACCCTGATTTCCTTACCCACCCGTGTGGGCGAAGCAGGCTGGCCGTGCGTATGGGCCAGCATCGGAATGTCTTTCCATTCCCGGGAAAGGGCATCCAGCTTTTTAAGGAGACTTTCCATATGGGGGAGATAATGGTTGTTAAATGCCTCCTTCAATGAAAGCGGGGTGGCTGTATTATTAATGTCCTGCGAGGTTAATCCGAAATGTATGAATTCTTTATAGTCTTTAAGCTCAAGCTCAATGAATTTTTCCTTCAGGAAATATTCCACTGCCTTTACATCATGATTCGTTTCTTTTTCAATTTCTTTGATCTTTTTTGCGTCTTTGAGTTCAAAATTTCTGTATATCCCCCGTAAAGACTCGAAATAGCCTTTATTGAAACTTTTCAGTTCCGGAAGGGGGATAAGGCATAAATGGATAAAATATTCTGTTTCAATCTGTATGCGATACCTGATCAGCCCGAATTCTGAGAAATAGCGGTCGGTTTCTTCGGTTTTGCTTCGGTATCTTCCATCTATTGGAGATATGGCTGTAAGTGTATTTAAATCCATAATTGGTTTAGACTTTTGTTTGGGCAAAAGTAGAAAAAATTGGCCCCGGTTTTCCTTTTGATTTTATTAATAATTATCGTTTCAATGAAGTCAACACAGAGGATGACTGAATTGAACCCATGTTGTTAAAATTTGTAAAATTTATAAGTGGAAATTGATACTGTTTATAAATTCCAAATATTTTGAATATATATTGGACAGGTTTGTTTTTAAAGCCATGCACCTTAATCGGAGCACTTATTGGCTGGGGCAGTTTTTTGTCAATCAATATAATAATTTTTATACCTTTGGCTAATAAAGTCGTTTGGTGACTTTTGAGCCTGAATTCAATAATCGTACTAATATTTGCCATGATGAATATAAAAATTAAAATGAGTTTATCGCTGCGAACCGTTTTCTTACCGGTTATGTTAGCGGTGAGCTTTTCGGCTCTTTCCCGGGATGAAGCCGGCCGGGATTCTTTAAAGCAGGGTGGCTCGGCTGACAGTTTGCTGGTATACAATTTCGATATCACACAGAATATTGAACCTTCTGCCTGGAGGCTTACCAAACGGGCATTTGCCGAAGCACAACAGCTTAATGCGGATTATATTGTTGTCAATATGAATACCTACGGGGGTATGGTGAATATTGCGGATTCCATAAGAAGTAAGTTTCTGGACAGCAAGATACCGGTAATTGCATTCATAACAAACAATGCTGCTTCAGCCGGTGCGCTGATCTCTATTGCCGCCGACAGCATTTATATGAAGGAAGGAGCACGGATAGGGGCAGCTTCAGTGGTCAATCAGGAGGGTGAGATCATGCCCGAAAAGTATCAGTCATATATGCGCTCGACCATGCGGTCTACTGCTGAGGCACACGGCAGGGACACCCTAATAAGGGGCAAGGATACGCTTATCCGTTGGCACAGGGATCCACGTATTGCTGAAGCCATGGTAGATCCCGAGATTTCTATTGAGGGTGTTGTAGATGATACGAAGATTTTAACCTTTACAACAGATGAAGCCATTGAAAACGGTTATTGTGAAGGCAGGAGGGAAAGTATAAAGGAGTTGCTTGAAAAAGCCAATATAGAGCCCTATAAAATCAAGAGCTATGAAGTTTCTGGAATTGAATCTCTCACGGGATTTCTAATGAATCCGGGATTTCAAAGTATATTGATCATGATTATAGTGGGAGGGATTTATTTTGAATTGCAGTCGCCGGGAATAGGATTTCCGCTGCTTGCCGCTGTTGTTGCGGCTGCCCTTTATTTTGCGCCCCTCTATGCTGAGGGCATTGCCCAAAACTGGGAGCTTGGGCTTTTCATTCTCGGACTAATACTTATTGGCATTGAGGTGTTTGCCATACCCGGGTTCGGTGTTGCCGGCATTGGTGGTATACTATTTACTGTTGCCGGCTTGGTTCTGAGCATGATCGATAACGTCATTTTTGACCATCAGATGCACATCGAAGAAGCCGTCATGGCAGTGTTGAAAGCTTTCTTCATTGTTTCTTTGTCTATTTTCATTTCTCTTATATTTTCCATATATCTGAGCAAAAAACTCCTGACATCGACCCGTTTTTCCCAGCTCGTGCTAAGCAGTACCCAGCAAAAGGATGAGGGGTATATAGGCGTTGACACTGAGATGGGAAAGCTGGTGGGCAAAACAGGAATCGCCAGTACGGTGCTCCGTCCCGGCGGAAAGGTGGAGGTCGATGGAGAAATCTATGATGCCCGTGCTGAAGTTGGATTTATTGATAAAGGTGAAAAGGTAAAAGTGATTCAGTATGGCACCAGTCAGTTGGTGGTGATCAAGGAGGAGTAGCCTCCTGGAGCACAGAGCTTAGGGCGCAGGGCGAATAGCAAGAAGTTGCGGGTTTCGATTTTCGGGTTTCGAGTCTCGAGTCTCGGGTTACCATTAGCAACAGTTTTCTTTGACCACAATGGTTATTAAAAAAGAATAAGAAAACTCCGGTTCTATAAGGAAATCTCTTGGCGATATCCTCAAAACAAAAAAATCCTCAACGCTTCTCTCATGTCATGTACTCTGTTCCCTATATCTTCTGCGAAAACCCGAAACCCGAAACGCGGGACCCGAGACCCGAGACCCGAGACAACAAAAGGCTTTCTTTCTTAAATGAATCGTTAAAAAGTTATAACTTTGACGAGTAAAATCATTTTTTATGGAGCAAGCCTTACAAGTGTTGGATGAAGTCAGATTGAATTTCAGTCCTGCCGGGCTATTGGTTCTCAATATCTCCCTGGCCTTTATTATGTTTGGTGTGGCTCTTGAAATCAATCCGGAGAATTTTAAAAAGATACTGAAATATCCCAAATCTGCCATCATTGGTTTCCTTTCCCAGTTTTTAGTCTTGCCGGCGCTTACGTTTCTGTTGGTTTTGCTTATCCAGCCTACGGCCAGTGTGGCTTTGGGTATGCTACTGGTGGCATCGTGTCCGGGGGGCAATATATCCAATTTTGTTTCGCATCTCGCCCGGGGAAATACGGCCCTTTCGGTTACACTTACCGGTTTTGCCACGGTAGGTTCAATATTTCTTACCCCTTTGAATTTTGC
>JBNJFN010000095.1:0-2235 GCA_051746885.1 Bacteroidota bacterium
ATTGTTACTAGTTTCCCGCTTTGAATGATCTCCACCTTTTCCAAAGGAAGATTGTTTTCCGAATCATATACTTTTCCTTTGATCTGCGCATGAAGTGGAATCCCTGAAAACAATATTAAAATTGCGACCAACCATTTTTTCATAAGCATTGGTTTTAGTATACTTATACAAAATAGTCGCAAATTTGTTTTCTGCTTTTCAGTTGGTGTTTCCTTCTTCTCTGTTTGCGATGGTGTCCATTAATCGAGCCAGTTGTTTGTTATATCTATCACTGAAAACGTTCAAATCCCATTTTTCACCAATTTTCTTGGGCACCATGTTTGATTTGTGGGCTTCATTATTGAAATGAATTTGTCTGTTATAATTTTCAGACTTTAATGCCTTCAGATCATAAAAGTTTGAGCGGATACTTGAAAGTATGGTTGTTCCCAGATCATCTTTTAGGTCCTGATTCTTTTGGGTGAGCAGTTCGTTTTCTTTATGCAGTTGCTCCATTTGTAGTCTCAGGGAATCATTGCTTTCCGTCTGTTCCATATATTTTTCCCTCCAGAATTCTTGCTCACCTTCTTCAATGAAATATATAACACCTCCTCCTATTAATATACCCAATAAGAGGGAAGATGCCAGTTTTATCCGGTGGGCTTTGATGGTTCTCCAAAATTTCTTCAGCATAGTTCACTATTTATTGTTTGTTGTTGATGATTTACCATTATGTTTTCCACTGCAAGAAATAAATCTTAATAAAAACGGTTAAGCCTTTATTTTATTGAGTCATTATAATACATAAGGCAGCAATTGGGGCAATGGTTGCTTGTGGTAAACAGAAACTTTCTTGTTGATTCAATCAAAGCCTGTATCCGTCCCTGTATTCCCTGTGATAATATTTTTCAGCTTCAGGATCGTTTACAAAGTATTGTTTATCCGGATCCCATTCGACAGGTCTTCCCAGTTCATAGGATATGAGTCCCAATAAACATGTTGTACATGTTCTGTGTCCCGTTTCAACAGGAACAACAGGATCCTTACGGTGTCTTACTGAATGGATGAAATTTTCCCTATGTGACAAACTCATTTCGTAAGGCTGATCTTCTTCTTTTTCTTTTTTATCCGAAGGAAGCATAGCTTTATCCGATGCATCTATAAACCCGCGGGCAACTTCAATCCAGCCGTCTGAGCCCTGGAATCTTACACCTTCTCCTTTACCGGACTTGATCATTTCCACTCCATTGTCATAAACGTATGTCAGATGGTCTGTTCCGTTATAACCCGGGGGGATGATTTTAACAGGTCCACCTTTTCCGATGGCCCATTGTCCGATATCGAAATGGTGGGCACCCCAATCAGTTATATGTCCTCCGCCTGTTTCTTTGTACCAGCGCCAGGCACCCCAAATAGATTCATTTTCTGGGGGGTCTAATGATACCGGAGGATTCAGTTGGTGATTATAATGAACATAGGGATTGGGTCCGAGCCACAGTTCCCAGTTGAGATCCGCAGGTACTGGTTCGATCGGTAAATCATAAGCTTTTGGAAAATCTCCAATATTTATATCGATCTTTTGCAGTTTTCCGATGCTTCCTTTTCTCACCATTCTTACAGCATGCCGGAAATTGGAGTCAGACCGCTGCTGGCTTCCTACAGCCAGTACCCTGTTGTTGCGGCGAACGGCATGAATCACTTTTTCCCCTTCTTTTATGGTGAAGGTCAGTGGTTTTTCCAGATAGATATCTTTCCCTGCATTGCAAGCATCAATGGTGCTCAATGCATGCCAATGATCTGGGGTAGCATTTACCACCGCATCGATATCCTTACGGTCAAGAAGATCTTTATAGTTTTCATAAGTAGTGATATCCGCATTTGTTCCCTGTTCATGGTAATATTTTCTCATACGGTGCTCAAAACGTTTTCGTTTGATACCGTATACATCTGCACCAGCCACGATCTTTACCCCATCTATCTCCCTGAATTCATTCATCAGGAACATGGCTTGCCGGCCCAGGCCAATAAATCCGAGGCGGATTGTATCATTCGGAGAATATTTAAAACCGTTCAAAAGAGGGAGCGATAGCAATCCGGCTGTTCCAACTAGTGATTTTTGTAAAAAATGGCGTCGTGAGATACTGTTTTTCATAATTATAATGTTAGGGTTTAAAGGATTCAATTAATTATAAGCGTCTTCATCGATATCTTCCGGTTTATCTCCATCGTATTTCAACTGATATTTTTTGATGAGTT
>JBNJFN010000095.1:2335-10435 GCA_051746885.1 Bacteroidota bacterium
GTTTATTGACAAAACTTTTGAATTAAAATTTTCAAAGGATTGCCTGACATATTGGAATTGGCTGGAAAACCTTTCTTGTGGTAGTTTCCAGCTATTTTTATCCACAATCAATATGGCATGCAGATAGACCTCAAAATGGATGTGCATGAGTCCTTAAATTTATAGCGGCCTTTTTATGTCTTTGTTTGTCACCTATAAATCGGGGTGATCCATTTTTCAAAATCCGTGTATTTACTCTCTGCAGCCCATCTGAAGCCTCTTTTCTGAATTTCCAGAGCCTCAGAAACATCAAAATCGTCCACCACATGTCCCAGTGAAGAGTAAAATACCCTGCCCTTGCCATAATATTTTTTCCAGACTACAGGCATTACGCATCCGTCTATCCAGGAAGCATGTTCTCCGGTATAGCTTGTAGTGGCCAGTACCTTGACGTTGGGGTCCACATGCATGTAATACTGCTCTGAATGCATGTCGAAATCCTTCAACCCTTTGGTTATCGGATCCTCATGATCTGTGATGTTGACCCTGTAATCGATTACGCCACCCGGATGGGCCACCCATTGGCCACCTACCATGAACTGGTATTCCACCCTTGTCCTGAAAGCATCGCCAATACCACCATGCCATCCGGCCAGGCCGGTTCCGTTCTTTATGGTTTTCAGCAACATACTCTCCTGATCATCGGTAATGTCGCTCATGGTCATAATCTGTACGATCAGATCAACCGAGGACATGAGCTCCTCATCGAGGTAGCTGTCCAGGGTATCGGAAACTGTAACATCTGCTCCTTCTTCGCGCATCAAGGGCACGAAAAGGTCAGTGCATTTTTTTGGATCGTGGCCTTCCCATCCGCCATATACCCATAACACTTTTTTCCCTTCAAGCGTTGGTTTTTGTTTTACTATAGATGGATTGGCAACCATGAAATTGTTCATTAGCAAAGTGCCGGCACCAGCGGCAACAGCTGTCTTTAGGAATTTTCTCCGGGAGAAGGAATTATTTTTCATTATTACTTTTTTTAATTGTTCAATAACATCAGCCATTTGTTCCTTTAACACAGATTAGAGTCTGTATCCATCTCTGTATTCTCTGTGATAATACTTTTCAGCTTCAGAATCGTTTTTGAAATACATGGTAGCAGGATCCCAGTTTACCGGTCTGCCAAGCTCGTTGGCAATAAGTCCCAATACGCATGTTGTACAGGTTCTGTGTCCTGTTTCAACAGGAACAACAGGATCTTTCCGGCTTCGCATTGAGTTTATAAAATTTTCCAAATGGGATGCTCCTGTTTCGTATGGCAGGTCTCCTTCTTTTTCTCTTTCTTTAGAAGGCAGAAGCTCATCGTCTGAAGCCTCGTAATATCCCCGGGCAACTTCGATCCAACCATCGGAGCCCCAGAATTTAATGCCTCTTGTATTGTCTTCGTTCCAGGGCTCATTGGTCATTTCCACCCCATTGTCATAAACATAGGTAAGATATTGAGTACCGTTATATCCCGGAGGAATGATCTTAACCGGGCCGCCTTTGCCTAAGGCCCATTGTGCGATATCAAAATTATGTGCTCCCCAGTCGGTTATGAAGCCACCACCTGTTTCTTTGAAATATCGCCATTCTGCCCAAAAAGTTTCATTTTCGGGAGGATCAATCGAAACCGGAGGAGCCAGCTTTTGATTATAATGAACATAGGGATTGGGACCCAGCCAAAGTTCCCAGTTGAGGTCGGATGGTATGGGTTCTATCGGCAGGTCATAAGGATCAGGAAAATCACCTGCATATGCATTGATTTTTTCCAGTTTGCCAATGGCACCTTCACGCACCATTCTAACTGCATGCCGGAAATTTATGTCGGAACGCTGCTGACTGCCTACAGCCAGCACACGGTTGTTGCTACGGACAGCATGTACGACTTTTTTACCTTCTTTTATGGTATACGTTAATGGTTTTTCATGATAGATGTCCTTTCCTGCATTACATGCATCTATTGTGGTCAGTGCATGCCAGTGATCGGGAGTGGCGTTTACAACGGCATCAATATCCTTGCGGTCAAGAAGATCCTTGTAGTTTTCATATGTAGTAATATCCGTATTCTTTCCTTTTTCATAGTAATATTCCCTGAGGTGGTGTTCAAAACGTTTCCGTTTTATACCATATACATCCGACCCTGCAACGATTTTTACTCCATCCATCTCTTTGAAACTGTTCATAAGGTTCATGGCTTGTTGACCCAATCCGATGAATCCAAGGCGGATGGTATCATTGGGGGAATACTTGAAACCGCTTATCAAGGGAAATGATAACAATCCGGCGGTTCCGACCAAGGTCTTTTGTAAAAAACTGCGTCGTGAAATACTGTTTTCCATAGCTGTAAAATTAGGTTATACAATGTTAAATTATTTATTACAATGCATTTAAGGGTTTCTGATGTAAACAATCCAATCAACCCAGATAATCTTTCAAACATAATAGATTATTTTTAGAATCGCAAACATGAGGTTATTATTGTATTGGGTTTGTAAATACATCTATCCTTTTTTTGCCCATCATTTGGAGCTAAATACGAGTAAGGTGACTTTCAGTCCTTCAGTTGATGAAGATTTTGTTACTATTCTTTCACAAAATCAATTGAATGTTTATACGGAAGATCATCCTTTGCCGGAAAATGCTTTGGAAGGTAACGAGGCTGTTATGGATTATCTGAAGCAGTTTATGGGCCCGGAAGAATTTCGGAATTGAACCTCCTGAATTTTTGGTTTGTGATAGGTTTTTATTATGTTCGCAAAAATCAAACAAAAAGAGAGGCTTATGGAAAACAATGCTTTTAACAGAAGAACGTTCCTAAAAACATCCCTTTTGGGAACGGCAGGTACATTTTTCGGCCATCGGTTAATGAGTGGCGAAAAGGATCAATCTTTCCGTTTGGCGGGAAAAGATAATGAAATTGTAAAAAGAAAACTTGGCAATACGGGAATAGAGTTACCCGTGGTAAGTTTCGGTGTTATGCGTGCGGACAATCCGAATCTTGTGAAAGCTGCGATGGATGCTGGGGTTGAACATTTTGACACCGCTCATAAATATCAAAATGGCAATAATGAAAAGATGCTTGGGGAAGTATTAAAGGACTATCCACGCGATTCTTTTACAATTGCGACGAAGATACCTGAAATGGGTGAGGAGAAAGATGAAGAAACCGGGGAGGTGCTTCCGGATTTCTCTAAGGAGGAGTTTGCTAACAAACTGGATATCAGCTTAGAAAGACTTCAGATGGATTATGTGGATATGCTTTATATTCATTCTCTCTCTATGCGGGAAGCCGTTTTGCATGAGCCTGTTTTGGATGCACTGAAAACCGCTAAAAAACAAGGTAAAGCAAAACATATAGGTATTTCCGTTCACAGCAATGAACCCGAAGTCATTAAAGCAGCCATAGATAGTGGTGTTTATGAGGTGGTGCTGACAGCTATTAATTTTAAACAAAGCCACAGAGAAGAGGTTCTGCAAAGGATAGAAGAAGCCTCCAAAGCCGGTCTTGGAATAATTGCAATGAAAACCATGGCAGGGGGTAAAATTGGAAAAGGTGAGAATCAAAAGATGAAGTACCAGGCAGCTCTGAAATGGGCGCTTCACAACCCCCATATTCATACCACCATTCCTGGTATCACTGCTTTTGAGGAACTTAAGGAAAATATGGCTGTAATGAATGATTTAAACCTTAAAGATGAAGAGAAAGATTTTCTGCTTTTTGCTTCATCCCTGGAGGGACTTTATTGCGACGGATGCAAGCAATGTACGGAAAATTGCCGGAAAGGCCTTCCCATTCCCGATATGATGCGGGCATATATGTATGCCCATGGGTACAGAGAAACTCTGAAGGCCAAGGAGGAGCTTTCTGAACATGGGATCAGCGAAAATCCATGTAAAGATTGCAGCGAGTGTACTGTAAATTGTCCCAAAGGGTTCAATGTTCCCGGAAAAATAGCCGATATATCCAGAATAGCCCAGGTTCCTGATGACCTGTTGGTGTAATCTCCCGGATATCATTTATTCAATAAGATAGATAATAAAAAAGGCAACCCGATAACGAATGTCCCGGGTTGCCTTTTTTATTATGAGTAGGTTTACAAGTATTTATCAGTCTCTTCCCCTGAATAAATTCATTGTTTCAGTCCATTTGAAAAATTGGTTTATGCTTTGAAAATTGGGTCTGTAACTTTTGCAATGTCTTGTAATTCTTTGTCTTCTTTTTCTGTTAATTCTGCATAATTGCCGGCATGTTCGATGGCACGGAACAGGAATTTGCTGTCTCCCGGAGAAACTGCAGCGGTAATATCTTTTGAAAGAGTAAACCGCAAGGCTTTGTCAGACAAACTTGTGTTTTCTAAAGGCATATACCATATGTTTTTATAAAGTTTATCTTGCCCGTCTTCCAGCCGCGTTTTGGCCATGGATTTTATCGCCAGTATGCCCATGTTTTTTTCTTTTGCTTTTTCGTAAGCCTTGGGCCCAAAATTGCCCTGATACCAGCAGACAAAGTTCAGCGGAAATAAAACGGTATCAAAGTCATATTGTTCCATTGCATATACTGCTGCCTCCTGCGAATGAGCTGAAAATCCAGTATAACGGATTTTTCCTTCTTTTTTGGCTTTTTCGAATAACTCAATCGCTCCATCCGGCGCCAGCGCTTTATCCACATCTTCTTTGCTGGATATGGCATGCAATTGATACAGATCGAAATGATCCGTTCTTAATGCTTTAAGTGACCCATGGAGTTCTTCTTCAGCCTTTTTCTTGTCCCATTCCCCTGTTTTACAGGCCAGGAAACAATCTTTTCTGTACGGCTCAAGGGCAGGTCCCATTAAATCCTGAGCATTTCCGTAAGTTGGGGCGACATCAAAATAATTAATCCCTGCATCTACTGCCTTGGCTACGGTTTCGTTTGCGAATTCCTGACTATTCTCGTTAAGCAGAATGCCTCCGAATCCAATCATCGAAAGCATATCTCCTTTATTGGCCAGTTCTCTTTTGGGAATCGGAGAATTTTGCGTTTGTTTTTCTTTTGAAAATACCCATGATGAAGGTAAACTGGCTAATGCACTACTGATTGCTATGTTTTTTAAAAAGGTTCTTCGTTTCATAATGGAGTGAATTTAAGTGGTTAACGAATAAAGTTTATATTTTTTTGATCTTCCTTAAAAAGGTTATATAAACTTTTCAAAGATAAAATTTTATTGTAAAAGTTCCAATTTTTGGATATATTTTAATACTTGCATGTTTAATCACAAAGTTTCTACCTCCGGCCATTAACTGCTGGAGTCCACCGGTAAGCTTGTCTGCATATCCGTACATGCCTATTGCTCCGTAGGGTATTTTTTTCAGTTCATCTTTTCCTACTTTTTCCTTGACGGGTTCCCAGCCGGCAAAGATCTCTTCTGGATCTTTTCCTATTTTGGCTATGTTTACCGGGAGTTCTTCCCAGTGACCATGGAGGTAGTGCCGGCGCCCCGGTTTGAACACTCCCTCAATATTGCTTCCCAAAAATCCGGGTATCATAGCTGAACGTCCGAGGCATACCATTTTGGTATATGGTGAACGCAATGCCAGGGCTTTCAAAATATGGTCTTCTCGGGCAAATCCACCGGCAAAGGAAAGGTCCGGTACTTTCATCCCTTTTTCTTCCAGTAGTCGGGAATATTCGTATGCTTTAGCATGCAGGGCAACAGAAGGGATACCCCAGTGTTGCATCATGTTCCAGGGGCTCATACCCATTCCGCCCCCGGCTCTGTCAATGGTGAGTAAGTCCAGTTTGGCATCTGCGGCATAGCGGAGTGCCATCGCCAACGCTTCTATGTCATAGGCACCGGTTTTCAGTGAGATCCGGTTGAATCCCAGCTTTCTTAAATAATCAACAGAATCCATGAAAGATTTTCTGACCTGTTCGGTGTCATTGGCATGCGGTTTTTGGTCTTCACCTCATTCCCAAAAGAAGATTCCACATTTACATTGGTAAACAGGCAATCATCCGGTTTGTTGGTTAATGGAGGTTCTACTCCATTCACTCCATAAGCATAACCATGAATCCGAAGGCCGTGATAGCCAATGCCTACTGAAGTAACATTATTGGCCCCGGCTGTGGTTTTCCCAAAATCTCTCGGATAAAGCATTTTTCTTCCCTGCAGGGAAGCCATCCAGGTTTCACACTTTCCTTTGCAATCGGAAGAACATAAGGTACATAATCCGGATTCCGCTGGAATTCCCCTGTTTATTGTACCGAGTGCGTCGTTGTTTTTCGGCCATTGAAGCATAGACAATAGTTTTTATAGTTTATTATTGAATAAATATTCAATTGACAAAGGTTAAAAAATATATGGGGTCAACAAAATAAATAAGATAAAAGAAATATTATACCCCAATTTTTAACATCATATTGTTGAAATATAAAGTAAATGTTTTTAGTACCCCTTTTAAATTTAGGGGCATTAAGAATTTTTTGTTAATAATTAAAATGGCAAAATATTGTATAAATTTTTTAACTTTATAACATCCCTATGTTTGTGAATTTTTGTATATAAAAGTTTATAAGCGGTTAGATAATTGTAGAACATAAAAGATGGAATTATGAAAGCACGGAATGAATTTTTACAGGATAAAGCAGACCGAATTCGTCTAAAGTCATTGGAAATGACCACTCGTGCGGGATCGGGTCATCCTACCACCGCAATGTCGGCGGCAGAGATCTTTAGTGTTCTGTATTTTGATCAAATGGTTTATGATCCTGATAATCCAAATTCTCTGGAAGGCGATGATTTTGTATTGTCCAAAGGTCACGGAGCCCCTGGATTATATGCTGCAATGGATGAAGCTGGTATGCTCAAGGATCAGGACATAATGAGTCTTCGTGAATTTGACAGTATACTGGAGGGTCATCCTGTTCCAAAACTTGCGGGCGTTCGTCTGGCTACGGGCTCACTTGGACAAGGATTAAGCGGAGGTCTCGGATTGGCTATGGCTATGAAAATGGACTCCATTGACCGGTATGCCTATGTGCTCATCGGAGATGGTGAAATGGCAGAAGGCAACGTCTGGGAAGCCATGGTGCTGGGTCCGGCCCTGAAACTGGATAATGTTATTGGCATTGTTGACATTAACCGTCTGGGTCAAAGCGGCCCCACCATTTATGAATGGAATATAGAGGAGTACCAGAAAAAGATGGAGGCTTTCGGCTGGCACACACAAACCATAGATGGCCATTCCATAGAGGAAATCATTGAGGCTGTTGAAGCTGCCAAAAAAGATCCCCGGCCCTCCATGATCCTCGCAAAAACTGTAAAAGGTAAAGGCGTGGATTTTCTGGAAAATGCCGATGGACGACACGGACAAGCCGTTTCTGAAGATGAATTGGTGAAAGCCAGGGAACAGATCAAAAAGCGTTTGCAAACTGTAGATTATAAACCGGATAATCAGACCAGTTTATCACCGCTATCCTCAAAGGATGAAGGCAAGATAGAAATTGATCCTCAATATCAGAAAGGGGATAAAGAAGCCACACGTACTGCTTTTGGAAACGCTGTGAAAAAACTCGGTGAACAGGATAAACAAATAGTGGTTCTGGACGGCGATGTGAAGAACTCCACCCGGACCAAATTTTCTTTTGACAGTTTTCCGGATCGGTCAATTGAGTGTTACATTGCCGAGCAAAACATGATAGGTTTCGCTGCAGGCCTGCAGGCACGAAATAAAAGACCGTATGTGGCTACTTTTGCTGCATTTCTTACCCGTGCACATGATCAGATACGCATGGCCTCTTATTCTCAGGCAGATATGAAGATATGTGGCACCCATACAGGTGTATCCATTGGTGAGGACGGTCCCTCCCAGATGGGACTGGAGGATCTGGCCATGATGCGATCATTGTATGGGAGCATTGTACTTTCACCTTCGGATCCTGTTTCGGCTGAAAAGCTGACCGCTGCCATGAATACATATCAGGGAATATCTTATTTGCGGGCCCTTCGGCCTAAAACTCCTGTGATTTATGACTCATCAGAGGAGTTTGAGATTGGAGGATCGAAGGTACTTAAGCAATCCGGAGATAGCTCTGCGATG
>JBNJFN010000096.1:0-10391 GCA_051746885.1 Bacteroidota bacterium
GGTGTCGCCTGATGCTTCGTAAGCAAGCCCTCTCTCACGAAAAGCATCACCATATTGGGGATTGTGCTCAATGGCTTGAGAAAAGTAATCAATGCTTTCGTCGGGCTTGTCCGGATCGGACTTAATGAGCCCCATGTAATACAGGGCTTCCGAATGGGTGGAATCGTTCTTAAGAACGTTCTGAAAGTGATCCAGCGCTTCACTGTAGGCGCTGTCATTGTAGTACTCTATTCCTTTTTCGAGGTGTTTTTCCACCGATTGTGCCGTCAGGTTGAGTGTTCCCGCAATTAAACTGATAAATAACAAATAGGTCCTCATAGTTTGTTCGTTTTGGGTTTGGTCTGCAAGGTAAAACCTTCTTATGCAATGGAAGTGCATAGGAAAATACGCAATTGTAAAAAGAAAAATTCAAAGGAAGGGAGGGGGGGATTCTTTAGGAGCATGATGCCCATTTTCACCGAAATGCTTGTAAACTTATTGGGGGATAGGAGCTAAAAAATACCCCTATGCTTATGCCACCCGGTTTCATCTTACATCAACGGAAAACTAAGACCAGGAAACATTGTACTCATCGCTGAAATGTTCTTGATTTTCGCCGCTTTCAATTTCTTTCTGGAATAAATTAGATAACTCGTTTAATGATTCAACATTTGATATTGCTGTTTCTGCCTCTTCTTTTATGATTTGAGTTTCATCTTCGAGGTTTTGAATAAAGGTCATAAGTTTTTTAAAATTTCCTGCTAGTTCTTTTGTGCCCATAGCTGTATCTTCTAATAAGGCCGATGAATTTTGCACCTCCGGTGCTAAATTTTCGGCTGTGTTTTTGGTCTTTTCGGTTGAAGTTACTGTTGCTTCCGATAGTTTGATAATTTCATCAGCCGCTTTTCGACTGTTTTCCGATAGTTTCTTTATTTCTTCAGCAATAACCGCGAATCCTTTGCCGTGTTCGCCTGCTCTTGCCGCTTCAATCGATGCATTTAATGAGAGGATCCTGGTCTGGCGGGCAATATCGGTGACGATGTTAATTTTTTGGGATATTTGTTCTATAAACTCAAGACTTTCAATGCTGTTTTGAGTCATTTCATCCACCATTAGTACAGCATTTTGTGAGATTTTTTTAGCAAACTGTGCATGTCGGTTGTTTTCCTTGGTATTCCTGCGCATTTCCGACAGGGAGGTAACCAATTCTTTAAGACCCGTTGACTGCTCCTGGTAGCTATTTTTCAGTGTGGTTACATTTTTATTGATTTCAGCTTTGAGGGGTGATATCTTTTCTGAAAACTGTATGAACGCTTCTCTGGATTTACTGTTTTCTTCTTTTTCCGGGTATTCACTGTAGACAGGGCTTTTACTCCCATCCTGTTCAGTGTTGATGTATAAAGAAGTGGGTATTCCTAAACCGATAAGTGTATTGTTTTGGGCAACAAAATTAAGTGTCTTTATCCAGTTAAATGTGTTGAGTGAGGCGATGGCAATGAATTGCAATATAACCAGCCACACTGATTGGTCGATTATTGATGTATGCATGCCGAGTGACGTGAAGCTGATAAAGGTAATGCCAATTGTATAAAAAACAGCAGTTTTTATAGGGGGGCTGCCATTCACCCGGTCGCCTTTAAGGGTTGATTCATATGTAGCCGCCAGGAATGAAACTGGTAAAACAAAGGTGAAAAGAAACGAAATTAGAAAGTATAACCCGCCTGCTCCTTTAATAATGAAACTAAATAGGAGAAAACAGAAAATACTCGCGGCAAAAAAGTAAATGGAGTAAACTTTAAAACCTTTGAGTAATTCATTTTTCGCGATTTTGTATTTCTCAATGATAAGTGAGCCTGAAAAAATCAGAATGATATATAAAATGGTAAAACTGAAAACAGGGATATTGATATTTATTACAAAAGGGATACATGCTAAGCCTAGAAAGGAAGTCCACAGTATGGGGATTGATAACCTCCTGGTAGAAACATTGATAACTCCGCGTTTAAACATTTGGATGAATTTTTATACGTGGCATCTTTAAAATTCAGCTTTTTGTATGAAAAAGAAAAAAATCTTTGATGAAGCAGATTCAAATTTCCATTAAGGAATGTTTTCCTGGAGACTATTCTATATCCTGTTACTTGTAGGTCACTATACTCCAAACCTACTCAACATTCCGATCAACTTTCCTGCTTGTTCTTCTAAAAAAACACCTAGGAGCCCTATTTATGGAACAGGGTTGCTTTCAGGGTTTACCATATTTTCACCGGTCCGGGATTTTTGAACAAAGCACATTTTGTTTGAGCTAAGTCGGTTTGGATTTGTGAGCCAAACCGTATTATGATTACCGGATTTAAAACTTGCGAACGCATCCAAAAACGCCAATCGTGGCCATTTTATATGTAAACGGAAAAATTTTACAATATCTCTTATTTCAAATTGTTGTTTTTCTCCTTTAACCTGATTTATTAAAAAATAATGTTAAATGGTTGGTTGTTTTCTTGGCTATTCTTTCGATGTAACTGATTAAATTTTCCTCCCCCTTGGGAGGAATACTACTAAGAGCCAGATCAAAAGTGTAGAAAATGACATTGTAGCGATAAAACTGCTTTTGTAATCCTTTTTTATCATGGGTTTTCCTGGATTTCCCAACGTCTATGAGCTTAATATGGTTAGGTTAGTTCATTGCAGATTAGTAGTTTAATTTGTTTTTTGAAAAATAATAATATATATTTATCACGATTTCAAACCACCAAGACCCATCCAAAATGAATAAAAATTCAGACGATTATTACAACAAGAAAATTGATAACGAACTAAAAAAGAAAGAGATCAAGGATAAGTACGGCGGCCAGTTTAACGAACCAAACGAATTGCCTGCTGATGTTGAAAAGGAGTGGCTGGATCAAATGGAGCAATTTGAAAAGCAGTTTGAAAATGCAAAAAGTATCACCGTTTGGGAATACATGGGAAATCCTTCTTTTAAAACTCTTGATGAATTGTTGCCGGAAGAAATATCCAGTGAACTGGACCGGTTAATGAATTTGATGCGTAAGAAAAGTATTGACCTTTGTACACTCTGTGAGGTTGATGATGCTGTGTTGTACGAGTTTATTACCGGGGAATTCTTTCAACATGAAATGGATGATATTTCTATTCCGGGGATGACTCACAATTTTATTTATGAAGAATTTCATTAGTAATGCGAATTAAGGGTTAAAAAATGGTTCATCCTACAAATGCGTACCTGGATCGATGGAGGTCTAAAATCTTTAGGTTAAAAAACTCCATATTCCGGTAGCCATATGCTTTTCTCTTGAGCACCTTTATTTTATTGATTCATCACAAATATGCGTACTTATTTTTATAAAAATAGAAATGTCTAATGATTACAAAACATACGACACCTTCAGAGTCGACATTTTATATTTTGCAAACAGCTATAAACATAGGAGCCCTTCAGGCTCCGATTCTCTCAAATATGCGGGCATGACCCCGAAGTGGGTCAAATGTTTATAGATGTAATGTATACATGAGAATCGACCCCCAAAGCGGGTCGTACCCGTTATGTATATTTATTTGTTTTTCGCAACGGTTTCCCGGTTATGACCTTTTGTAAGTTTTAAATAGGTACGAATTATTGTGATGAACCATTTTATTATTCATTCCTTCTAAATCTAATAATCTAACATTCTATTAATCATGAAAAAATGGTTTTTATTTTCTTTTGTAATGTTGCTTTCCACAGCATTAATTGCACAAGCTGAAAGTGATTTTGAAGTAATTGAAGTATATGATAGTGATACCGATGATTGGTATAACAGGGAAGGGCGTGTTGTTATTGTTGATAATTTTGTTCGTGTAGTTTTCCGGGATGGCGATAAAATTGACTTAGAACTGGACAGGAAAGGAAGAAAAGATCAAACAATTGATGGAGAAAATTTCACGAATTTTCCGGCAGAAGTATCCTTCCAAGATGAAGATCGTTCGCATAAGGGTGATTTGATGCTTGCTTATGATCAGTCTGATTCTCCTTATATCTTTGGAATTAGCTTTTATGAAAATGATTTTCAGATTATTATACATGTTAAACCAGTATGAAACATCACTCTAAATGCGATGGATCCCGGAAATCTTTCTTTTATTTCATTCCCCATGGGAAAGATTAAAAAATCCACGGCAGCTTATAATTCCTCTATTTTAAATATTTTTACGGAATAAATTCAAGCTCATGGATGCCATCTTTACATCGGGGATTTTTATGTCGTTCTTCATTGCGTTGTTGTTATTTACCAAAAAGAACAAAGCATTGACAGACCGGATCCTGGCCACTTGGGTTGTGTTGATTGGTCTTCATCTGTTGGGTTATTATTTGTATCACCTCGGATTTTGGGAAAAATACCCGCACATGGTGGGCACAACAGCTCCTTTTCCTCTGCTGCATGGCCCCATGCTTTATCTGTACACATTGTATTCATTGCGGAGTGATACAAAACTCCGGTTCGTGGATTATTGGCATTTTGCCCCCTTTTTGCTTGGTTATCTGAGTATGTTTGAATTCTTTTTCTTCTATTCCGCTGAAGAAAAAAGACTGGTGGATCAAGGGGCGGTGGATGATTTTGGGGTGACTATGACCATAATGCTGGTCGGGTTTATCGTCTCCGGGCTGACGTATTCATTTTTGGCCTACCGGCTTACCTGGAAACACAAACACAAGATTGATGACAATTTTTCGTATGAAGAAGGCATCAACCTCGATTGGTTGCGTTACTGCATTTACGGAATAGGGATTATTTTTCTTACGGCAACAACTATCATTATTCTTCGC
Source organism: Bacteroidota bacterium (assembly GCA_051746885.1). Classification (GTDB taxonomy): domain Bacteria; phylum Bacteroidota; class Bacteroidia; order Bacteroidales; family UBA12077; genus JAGXLC01. Next base: position 4,808 of record JBNJFN010000096.1, read on the forward strand.
GACGGACTTGGTATCCAATTTTCTTTCAATGCCGACTTTATCTTTTATACGTTGATTATCCTGTTCATATTCTATATTGGTTATTTTGGCATTCGTCATCAGGATATGTTTACCCATAATGTTGAGATGGATGTAGTCAGGAATGCTCCTTCTTTGCAGGAAAAGTATAGAAAATCAGGTCTGAGAGAAGAAGCGCTTCAGGCTGGTCACAACAAATTGTTGAATTTTATGGCTGTCCAGAAGCCCTTTCTTGATCCCAAACTGACCTTGAGTGAGCTGGCCAATAATCTGGAGATGTCTGCCAATCAGTTGTCTCAAATCATTAATCAGCAGGAAGCGGTAAACTTTCATGATTTTGTAAACCGGTTTCGGGTTGATGAGTTTATCGATAGGGCCTCAAAAAATGAGCGTTTCAGTCTGCTGGCACATGCGCTGGATTCAGGTTTTAATTCCAAATCGTCTTTCAACAGCATTTTTAAAAAGCACAAAGGCATGACCCCTTCTCAGTTTTTAAAATTGGGGAGAATAGAAAGCAGCGGAAGCTGAGACTTGTTCGGAGTGGGGATGCCATACCTTAATTTAATGATAAACTTGATAATATTCAGATTGTGTTAAATATTTGAAGGTCAATTTTCTGACTGTCCATTCCTGTAAGTCTGCACCTTTTCAAAGTCCGGAATTACAGGGTTGGGCGATTCATCTTTCCTTTTGCGTTTCATTTGCTGAAAAGTTCATCAAAAACATAGGCAAATGGAAACACATGCAACCAGGTCAAACATCATCGGGGAATATAAAAGTCCCCTGGCCTTTTACACGCTTTCTCTTTTAATTCCCTGGAGTTTGTGGTTTTTGGGTGGCTATATCAGTCACCTGACCCCCCAGGAAAAGTATATGGACTGGCTGGTAGGAATACTGAGTTTTGCAGGCTTGCTGGCCCCGGTTTTTATGGCTCTCGGGTTTATTATGCCTCACCGCCGGTTGCGCAAAGATTTATTGGGCAGGATTTTCAACTTTAACCACATTAAGCCCCAGTATTTGCTGGTAACAGCTTCCCTGATGCTGGTTAGTATCCTTTCGGCACAGGCCATATCTCTGTTTTTCGGCTACAGTGCAGAACAGTTTCAATTCAGAGGTGGCTATACTTTCAGTTCAGGCATATTCCCCGTTTGGTTTATACTGATTGCCGCCCCCCTCATTGAAGAAGTGGCCTGGCATTCGTATGGGACCGATTGTTTGCGTTCCCGTTTCAACCTTTTCACGGTTTCGGTAATATTCGCTGTTTTCTGGGCTTTCTGGCACTTCCCGTTGTCATTCATCAAAGATTATTACCATAGCAATCTGGTGGAAGAAGGACTTTTGTATTCCATCAATTTCGTGGTCAGTCTCATTCCCTTTGTTATCATAATCAACTGGCTTTATTACAAGACTGAAAGAAACCTGCTGCTCCCGGTCATTTTTCATATTTCAGCAGGCTTTTTTAACGAGATATTTGCCACCCATCCCATGAGTAAAGTGATACAGACAGTCTTGTTGCTGATTTTTTCAGTTTTCCTTCTGATGACTAATAAGGAATTTTTTTTCGATCGTTTTTCAAAATCTTCCAGTATTCACAACAATTAAGTTTTTACTACCATGAGAACAAAAATTCTTATATCCGTACTATTTCTGTTTTTTTCAGAGATTATTTTTTCACAGACCATCACTCAGGAATTAACGGGAACCGTCAAAGATAAAGTGACCCGGGAACCCTTGTTATTTGTGAATGTTGTGGTGCAGGATTCGGATCCGTTGAAGGGCACGACCACAGGCATGGATGGTACTTTTAATCTGAAAGACGTACCTGTGGGGCGACACAATATTCGGGTGAGCATGGTTGGTTACGAGCCTTTTTTGATTAATGAACTGTTGGTAACATCCGGCAGTCAGGTTCCTATGGAAATTTTGCTTGAACCGGTAACCACAGAACTTGGAGGTGTGGTGGTTAAAACCCGGAAGGATCAACCTTTGAATTCCATGGCTACACTCAGCAGTCGACAGTTTACGGTGGAAGAAACGGAACGCTATGCCGGAGGATTGGATGATCCGGCCCGTTTGGCAACTTCCTTCGCGGGGGTGGCAGCTCCCTCGGTCAGCAGCAATGGCATCTCTGTAAGGGGAAATAATCCTGATGGTTTGTTGTGGCAGATTGAAGGTGTAGAGGTGCCCAATCCCAATCACTTTGCCAATCTTACTGTAGCGGGAGGCGGACTGCTCACGGCTTTGAGCAATCAGGTGATGGCCAACAGTGATTTTTACACAGGTGCTTTTCCGGCCCAATACGGAAATGCAAGTTCCGGGGTTTTTGACATAAAACTGCGGGATGGCAATACGGAGGCGTCCCAATATGCTTTTCAGGCGGGTATAATCGGGGTTGATTTTACTGCTGAAGGGCCTTTCCAAAAGGAGGGTAAGAGCAACTATCTGATGAATTACCGCAATTCCACAATGGCCCTTTTAGAGCCAGTTTTGCCCGATAATACCGGAATTTTGAAGTATCAGGATCTGGCTTTTAAAACCAATTTTCAAACCCGGAAAGCAGGTAAATTTACTTTTTGGGGAATAGGGGCGCTTGATGGGCAGGAAATGGCGGCTGCAGATTCTGCCGACTGGAAAATGGATGCTGACCGTGACAATTCGGACACCCGTCTTTATATGTTTGCCTCCGCTCTGTCGCATCAATTGCGGCTGGGAGAAAAAACTTTTCTGAAAACAACGCTTTCTGCCACCGGAAATGGATTGTCTCATACCGAGAACCGTGTAGGGGTTGATCTTGAAGAATTTCCCCAGTCCAACGCCGATAACAATTTATGGAGATACGCCCTGCAAAGTGATCTGGATCATCATTTAACCCGGGGGAACAGTTTCCGGGCCGGATTGAAATACAGCCAGCTTGGCTACAATATTCAAATTGAACAATCGGAGGGTGAAGGGGAAGTTCTTCAGACCCTTTCAGACGGTGATGGACAAACCGGGCTGATTCAGTCATACGCTCAATCAAAAATGAATCTGGTCCCCCGTCTTACACTGAATTTTGGGGTGAATGCCCAAATGTTTTTGCTCAATGATCAACTTGTGGTTGAACCCAGAGCTGGAATGAAGTATCAGCTTGATGCTTCCCGGAGTGTGGCATTGGCTTATGGGCAACACAGCCGCATAGAGCAATTGCCCGTTTATTTTGTGGAAATCGGCGGAGAGCAACCCAACAGGAATTTAGATTTCATGCAATCGCACCATTACGTACTGGCTTACAATTGGAAAATCAATGATCATCTTCGATTCAGTGCGGAACCTTACTATCAGCATCTGACGAATGTTCCGGTTTCGCCGGACAGCTATGTGTCAACTCTGAATTTCGGGCAGGAGTTGTTCTTTAACGAGTTCTTAACGAATGCGGGAACAGGATCGAATATAGGGGTAGATCTTACCCTGGAGCGTTTTATGAAAAACGGTATTTATTACCTTGTTACGGCCTCCCTGTTCGATTCAAAATATACAGCAGGCGATGGCATTGAACGAAATACGAGGTTTAACAGAAATTATGTCTTGAATGCTTTGGCAGGTAAAGAATGGATGGTGGGTAAAAAGGACAATAATTTGCTTAGCGCCAATATTCGCCTAAACTACCTGGGAGGAAACCGAATAGAGCCGGTTGACAGGGTCGCATCACTGGACCGGAGAGAGGTTGTTTATGGCGAAACTCAGGGTAACCTGGCTTTTGGGGAGCAATTTGATGACCAGCCGGTTGTTTCGTTTACAGTCTCTTATCGGATCAATAAACCCCAACACTCTTCTGAATGGTCGCTCAAAGTTTTAAATGTTATGGGAACCGAGGAATTTGATACCGATTATTACAATTTAAGGAGCAATGCCATAGATACTCAATATACCGGAATCATGGTCCCCAATTTGAGTTATAAGATCATTTTCTGAGATCATTGAAATTCTACCTTTATCGGGTAATGCGCCTGTTGAAAATAGCGGGTGGTCATTGCATTTGTCCTTTCCCTCTGAAAATAAATTGATTCATTATACTGGAAACCCCGAAAGAGGGGTCGAAGTGATGCAGGAGGCTTTGTTGGTATTGGGGATTGAGGGGAGGGTCTTATCACAGGAAAAGTAGGGAAGAGTATAGAAGGCTATTTGTTCCAACTCTGAATATTCCATTGGCAATAGGTTTAAATTCACTATTGTCCGGAGAAACAATGGTTTTTCTTTTTCGCGCTCGAGCCGCGCGGGCTTTTACTTCTTTTCTCCAGCAAAAAGAAGTAAACAAGAAATGCCGTCGCTCACCCAAATCCCTAAAAATCAAAACATTTTTCTAAAATCCGAAAACTCCCCCGATTTAAGTTTTTGTGGCTTTTGGGTTGAAACCGCAAAAGCCTACAAAACTAATATCGGGGTCAAACAGTTCGGATTTTTTAACGAAAAATGTTTTGATTTTCTTCACGGGATTTGGCTGAAGCGATTCCAAGCCCGGCACATAGTTCTGATATTCCAGATTCCCGTGAATTCAGGCATAGATAAATATTTTAGTTAATTTCTGCGGATACCAGTGATTTAAATTCCGAAAGGAGACAAGAATGGCTGTTTTTGATTTTGAATACCTCAGAGTGGCGGTTAGAAACCGCCGGACCTGGAAACGGCGGGACTGAGCCCGCCGAACCTGAACACTGTAAATCCACTACACAATAATCCCCCAGCTTTGCAAGCCGATCTTGTTCTTTTCAAGGTTAGTCAGGGCTTCACTTCGAGTGAAACCCTGACTGTATTTTTCTGAGTATACAGGTTGCTCTATATTGAAAGCAATCTAAAAAAAGTGCTTTATGAAAAAAGCAAAATATTGTATATTTGTTGATCAAACAAAACAATATGGAAAAGCTTTTTCAGAAATCATATCAGAAACTGCATCGGGTACCAACTCAATTCAAGCGGTATCTTGCTGGAAAAATTGACTGGAGCAGTCGGCTGATCGGCATTAAAGGAGCCCGTGGAGCCGGCAAAACCACGCTGTTGCTTCAATATGCCAAAGCACATCTTCCGCAGGATCATCAAACGCTTTATGTCAGCCTGGACGACTTGTACTTTACGGAAAACAAACTTGTCGATTTTGCTGAGCAATTTGTCATCCAGGGGGGAAAGTATCTGCTTTTGGATGAAGTCCACCGCTATCAAAACTGGTCGCAGGAATTGAAAAACATTTATGATGATCAGCCCGATTTGAAGATCATTTTCACCGGCTCATCTCTTATTCATCTGAATCACGCAAAAGGAGATTTAAGCCGGCGGGCTGTGATGTATGAACTTTACGGTTTATCCTACCGGGAATTCCTGAATTTCACCCAGGGAACAACATTTGAACCGATCGATTTTAAAGCATTGATTGATTCCCATACCCCATGCGCCATGGAAATAGCAGATTCCATCCGCCCCCTGGCGCATTTCCATGAATTTCTGGAACATGGTTACTACCCTTATTTTAAAGAAGCGCCTAACCTTTATCCCCAAAAATTGTCCGAAACCATTTCCCTGGCATTAAGCATTGATT
>JBNJFN010000097.1:0-2974 GCA_051746885.1 Bacteroidota bacterium
GAGCATCTTTTAAGCGGACTGGTATATATGGTTTCAATTTCTGTAAGATCAATTTTATTCCTGATCCGGGCTACCGTTTGTTCAAATTCCGCCTTCGTTACATCGATGTCCGATTGCCCGTAGAAAGTTCCATCCGGGACATCGGGTTTTGAGTGTCTGATAAGGTAAATGTTCATATTATTGAATTTTGGATTTCTATATATAAAATAACAAAAATATAGAAAGATGTTTCAATTATCTGTTGTAAAGCTCCCAGGCAGTCGCCTGTATACCCGCCGATCCATTTGCTGATGTATCGGGCAAATCCATGTTTTATCAGCAGAATAACCGGAATGATCAGGAGAAAGCCAAAATGGGGAAAAAACACGAAGGGAAGGAGGGCAGTCACCGAAGCGAAAAGCAGTTCGGAGCGATTGAGTTCCTTGCCAATGGGTTTGGATTTGCCGGTATGGTCATCGCGGACATACTTGTGGGTGAAGATCAGTAACACGGCGCTGTACCTGCTGAATGTATGTCCTGCCAGGAGGGTGGCAAACAAAATGGATTCAGGGATATGGCTCAGTGAGAGAAATTTGGTGAGCAAAAGCATAACCAGACCGGTCACGCCGAACGCGCCGATCCGGGAGTCTTTCATAATTTCCAGAATTTTTTCTTTGCTCCATCCTCCTCCGAACCCATCGCAGACATCAGCAAAACCATCTTCGTGAAAGGCTCCTGTAAGCAATATGGAAATAGCCATACTTAAAACAACAGCCAACTCAACCGGCAGGATATGGTTGAACAATATTAAGCTCAATCCTGAAATACCTCCCACAATCAATCCGATAACGGGCAGGTATTTGTTGCTGTGGTTGAGATATTCCTGGGAATATTTAATCTTCCCCACCGGAATGCGGGTAAAAAACATCAGGGCAGTCCTGAATAAGATTGATTCCTTTTTCATTTCCTTCCTTTTGGTTTATTCACTTTGGACCATTCCGCTGAACTCTTTCAGACATTTCACACACAAACAGGCATTGTATTCCTGGGCAATTCTTTCCCGAACTTTCCTGGAAAGATTTACTTTCAAACACTCACAGTTTAGTATGTCGTTTTCTCTGCATTCAAAAGGTAAGTTGCAATGGGGACAGATTTTGATCATGTTTGTTATATTTTACAATAAAAGCTGCGGAACCGGGAAAATAAGGGGGAATTATGAGCATGAACCCGATTTCCGCAGCAATTATTATGTGTCAATCTTATTCAAAAACCACCGCATTGGGATTGTAACCCACCTGGGTGGAATCTTTTAACTGATATTCCTGATCGTAGCGATATACAAATCCTTTCGTCTCAAAATCCGTTGTCGTACAATATATATTGCCATTTTCGGGATTTATATCGAGGCCGTAGGGTGTACGGTCGATAACAGGAGCGGATGGAGTTTCTGAGTCAGAGATGTTCATTTCATAAACTCCATTTTCTCCTGCAAAATAGAGCAATTCTCCATCGGCATCAATGTCGAGCAGATAGTTTCCCTGGCTTGATATTTTACCCAACTCATAACTATCGGTTTGATAATCATCTGAACCGATCTTTACCAGATTTGAAGGGGTGGGTCCACCTGTTTGAAGGGCATTAAGCCCTTTGCAAAGCGCCCATACATCATTGTTTTTGTCTTTTACCATGTCGGTAGGAATGTAACCCACCTCCACTGTTTCTATCACTTCATCAGAGGAAGCATCAATAACACTCACCGTATTGTCCTTCTTGAAACCGCCGCTGTTGGTTACAAAAACTTTGTTATCCACTTTAACCATGCTTTCCGGGCCTCTGCCCACTTCGATGCTATCGGTGATCATGTGTTCATTTAAATCAATTACAAGAACATGCCCCCTACTTGAATCGGCTGAGCTGCCATTGGTTAAATAACCTTTATTCTGGTCAATTGGCAAAAATTGCCGGGGATAGCTGAGTGAGTTCATAACATCAACAGATTCAAATGTGTTTTTGTCAACTATTTCCATTTTTTTTGAATTATTGACCACCACATATCCTTTGGTGTCGGAAAATGAAAGATCCTGCACGACATCGCCCGGTGTCCGGCCATTTTTATCCTCAAAATAGCCTGTAATAACATCTTCTGATTCAGGATCCATAAGGGAGATGGCTCCATTATTATTACCGAATTGTCCTTCATTTACGACATATATCCCTTCCACTTGAATTTCCTCCTCTTCGCCTTCATTTTCTTCACATGATGTAAATGCGAGAGGCAATATTCCAATAAAGCTAAATAAAAGTGTTGTTCTGAGTTTTGAAAATGTACGTTTCATCATTGTTCATTTAAATTTTTAGGTTAATTAATCAGTTTGTTCAGTTTAATCTTAAGATTTATGTAATAGGCCCGGCCGGGCATCGGATGATACGCAATAACCTGGTAATTCTGGTCAAAGATATTTTTTACACTCAATTTAAGTTGAGCGTCAAAATTTTTTAATTCAAGTTGTTTTTTTATGAAAACATCCAGCACGGAATACGGTTCCAGAGCCCTGGAATTATCAGCAGAGGAATACCTCTTGCCGGTATAATTGATATTGGTACCCAGGGTATAATCATTCCAGTTGGTTAACAGGGAATTTTTTAGTGTATGGAAAGGGGTGTATCTCAGTTGGTTTTTGTAAGTACTGGGATTCTCCTTATTGAGATTGGCTGAACGCGTATAATTGTAAACCGATTTAAAATCGAGATTAAGGTTGTTCCAGTTGATATTCAGACTGGCTGTGGCTTCAATGCCTGAATTTCTGACTTTTGAAGTATTGATGACATGCCAGTATGATTCTTCTTCTGTGGGAACCCATTGGATGAGTTCATTAATTTTGGAAGTATATAGGGTAATTTCGGATTGTAAGTTTTGTACGGGTCCGTTTAAAGTTGGGCTGTAACCGATTCCAATCTCACCCGACCAGCCGTTTTCGGGCTTGAGATCCTTGTT
>JBNJFN010000097.1:3074-10315 GCA_051746885.1 Bacteroidota bacterium
TCATCAAATACCCTTTTCCACTGTCCGTAGATTCTTAAGGTACTGTCACGCTGATGGGCCGTACCAGCTTCCGAAACTCCCATGATCTCGGGAATTTCTTTATCCCTTTCCTGGTACCATACACCTGCTTCAAATTTATTTCTTTGTGATGCCTTATAATAGAAATTCTGCATTACACCATAATTTTTTACGGCATTGTTTTTTCTTTCCTCGAGCGGATTGCCGAATCGCTGGGTGTCGTGAAATTCAAAGTCATTTTGGGCTTTTTGAAAGAATCCGGAAATTTTGTACCGAAATTTTTGGTTGCCCAGCTCACTTTGCAGACTGTAGCGTTGGTTATTCCAACTGCCTAATTCGCTGGACAATGACAAGGCACGGCCTTGTTTCCAGTTGGCATTGTTTTCTAAACCAATGGCCCCACCGAAGGTACCGTTACCGTATAATGATCCCGGTGCGCTATGGGTTATGGAAACATGATCAATAAATTCAACAGGTGTTTGAGATAAATCGGATTGACCGAGGGTTAGAGAATTGATCGGGAAACCATTCCAGGTTACAGAGGTATGTCCCCCATGAGTTCCCCTGAGATTGGGTACGGCTAAAGCACCTCGTGCTCCGTATGATTTGATATATACAGGAGTTGTTGAAGACAAAAGTTCATCAAGGTTGTTTGAGCGATTATTATCAAGGGTTATGGAATCAATGTCAGATGTTTTCTGATCCTCGGAATAAAAATTTTTCCTGTTGCTGGTTATCTGCACCTCTTTTATTTCATGCACCTTTTGAGAGAATTGATTTTGTGCATGAACCATTCCAAAAGAAAGTGTCAGTAATATCAACACCAATGTTATGATTGTGGTTTTTATATTGTAACTGGCCATGATGTTTATTCTAAAATAATCATTGATTTAACTTTATCACAGCCTTTTTCGGGAATGTTGCAGAGAAGAGTTTTTGGTTCTTCACCACAGCTTTTAACCCGAAAGCTATGAGTTTTATATGTCTGGATTTTGGCAGGTTTCCTGGCTTTCCCGATCTTTGAGTACCTTCCCACCCCGCCTCAGACGGGGCAGTGGTCCAAGGGTGGTCAAAGATGCCGTCCCGCCATCAGCAGCGGGACCGGGATTACAGTAGCGGGTACTGCTTCGGACTATGGCACCGACCTCTGCGGGTCCATCACCGAATTCCCTTTTAAAAAGACGAAACCGGTAGGTTCGCCTTTCACCAAAACCGATCGCAAAACTATATCAATTTTTTCATTATTACAATGATTTTATCGGATTAATTTTATTGCTCCATATTGTCTATTTCCATTGTTAGTGCTCGTAATCATCCTTTAAGATATAATTGATATAACAAATAAAAGATGTAATAATTGGGGAAAATTGTTTTTATATTCTGCAGAAAGTAATTGGATGTAAGATGATATATTTGCTCTTATGTATCGCCATAAAGCAAAAATTATGGCTTGTAAAATGATTGATATCATATATTTCCCAACTTATTGATGTTTATTGAATTTTATTGAAATTCATTCAGTTGAAGTTTAATTGACAGATTATTTTAACGAATGATTTGGTTCTTATTAATTATTTATCGATATTTGCATTGCAACTGTTTAGAAGTTTAAAGTTAAAAATTGAAAATAAGCGTTTTGTTGTACTTGAGAAAAAATTTCAGCAGAAATCTTTTTACTTATCCACCCGAAGATGAATGGCCGTTGCTTAAGTTGTTATATATATTATATTATCCTGATTATTCCTTGATAACTGTATTATAACCATTATATTATGTATTGAATCCAGATAAATCAAATTATAAAATTTGTATAGAAAATATTATGTGTATTATAAAATAAGGAGGAATTATGAGTATGGATCTTAGTAAAATTTCCGAAACATTAGTTGCAGGTAAAGTTGATGAATTACAAAAATTAACAGAGGAATATCTGAATTCCGGTGCAGACGCTGCTGAGTTACTGAATCAGGGCCTGTTACCGGGAATGGATACAGTTGGTCAGAAATGGAAAGATGGCGACATGTTTATGCCTGAAGTACTTCGATGTGCTAAGGCCATGAGTAAGTCCATGGATATCTTAAGGCCTCAGCTTTCAGAGGCAGATATGGGTAATGCCGGAACCATGGTTATTGGTACCGTTGCCGGCGATCTTCACGATATTGGAAAAGACCTGGCCGGTATGATGTTTGAAGGTGCAGGTTATAAAGTCATCAACATAGGAATTGACCAGCCGAATGAAAATTTTGTCAATGCTGTTAAGGAGCATAAACCTGATCTTTTAGGTATGTCTGCTCTGTTAACAACTACCATGCCGAGAATGGGTGAGGTGATTAATTCACTTAAAGAAGCCGGTATTCGCGACCAGGTTGCCGTGATTATCGGCGGTGCTCCTGTAACGGAAGATTTCGCCGAAGAGATCGATGCCGACTTGTATGCACCGAATGCCGGTAGTGCAGTAGATATTGCCAAGGAATATTTCGAGAAGAAAAAATCTTAACAGATCATCCTGCCGCTTTGGCAGGATGTTATTTTGATGGGTTCAATCCCAAGGCAAGATCTGTGGTTTTACTTGCGGAAGGATTGAATCCTTATGTTCAGTATTTTTACTGAACTAATGATAAATTTAAAAAGAATAAAGGGAATTTCTTATGAAAATGAATCAACAAATCAATAAGTCCACCAGGTTCAGGGTGCTGTCAGAAGGCCAGATAGAGCAGATATTTTATTCTGCCCTGGAGGTACTTGAGCATACAGGTGGAAATGTTTACGAGGAGGAGGCGCTTGAGCTTTTTAAAAACAGCAATGCCGTGGTTAGGGAAAACAATGTGCGTATACCTACTACCATGGTGGAAGAAGCGCTTAATTTTTATCCCCGGAAAATTACATTAAAAGGGAGAAACGGGAATCGTTCTCTCCATTTGCAAAAGGATACTGTGGCTTTTGGCACAGGTTCCGATCTTCCTTTTACTTACGACAGGGAAACAGGAAAACGAAGAAGGACCACCTGGAACGATATCAACAATGCTGCAAAGTTGGTGGATGCCTTGTCCAATTACGATTTTTTCATGTCACATGGCATTGTAGGTGATGCACCGAATCCGCAGACCTATGACAGGCACCAGTTTATGGCAATGCTTGAAGGATGTACCAAGCCAATGGTATTGACAAGTGTAGACGGAGAAGGACTGGAAGATCTCTGGAAAATGGGTTGTCTTATTCAGGGCGGAGAGGAAGAATTCAGACTTAATCCGCTTTTTGTAGCTTATATTGAGCCTATTTCTCCGCTGAAGAACGACCGCACTGCTGTTGAGAAGCTACTTTTTGCAGCGGAAAAGAAAATTCCTGCAATGTATACTCCATGTCCGAGTTCAGGTGCCACTGCTCCGGCTACACTTGCAGGCATGCTGGTTCAGTCTCTTACTGAAACCCTTCTTGCTACCGTACTGTGTCATTTGAAGAATCCGGGTATGCCCCTTATTATGGGTGGTGTTACCACACTGCTTGACATGAAAATGTCCACCTATTCTTATGGTGCACCGGAACTCTCTCTCGCCTCTGCAGCCAATACCGATATTTCAAAATGGCTTAATCTGCTTATGTTCTCTACAGGTGGCTGTTCAGATTCAAAAATTCTTGATGAACAGGCTGCTGCGGAACAGATGATGAATCTTTTTTATTCTTATCTCTCCGGTGCAAACCTGGTCCATGATGTAGGCTATATCGACCATGGTACGAATGCTTCACTGGAAAGTCTGGTGCTTAACCAGGAGATGATGGGGATGGTCAAACAATTCGGTAAAGGTATTAATACCGATGACGAGCATCTTGCATTGGACCTGATTGAAAAACAGGGTCCCGGTGGTGAATATGTTACAACCGACCATACTTTCGAACACTGGAAAGAATGGTATAGACCTGAATTACAGTACAGAGGTGATTATGAAACATGGAAGAAGGACGGAAGCAAAACGATGAGCGACCGCATTAATGAACGGACACAACACCTTCTGGACACCTATGAACCTGATCCGATAGAGGATAAGCTGAAAAAAGAATTACAAAAAATAGTGGAAGATGCCGATAAAAGGCATTCTTAAACGATCCAACTTGTTGGAATAACCAAATAATCTAATAATTATGATTCAGAGAACAAACTATACCATACAGGAATCCCCTCATTTCGAAATTCTTTCCGAGGACCAAAAGGAAAAGATATACAACGGAATGCTGAGGACTTTGCAATATACCGGCGCCAATGTACATCACGAAGGTGCCCGGGAGTTATTCAAAAAAGCAGGATGTAAAATCGATGGCGTTCGGGTTTATTTCCCCCCGGAGGTTATTTTACAGGCGCTTTCTACCGTGCCCCCGGTAACAGAAATATTTCCTTGGGACGGAGACGAATCGAGGAAGATTACTGTGGAAAAGAAACGCAGCTATTTCGGCCCGGGACCTACACCTCCGAACTTTATAGATACGGATACTCTGGAAAGAAGGCCCTATCTTCGGAAGGATGCTTCCCTGGTAGCCAGGGTCTGTGATGCTCTTCCCAATATGGGTTATGTGCAATCTTTGGGTTCCATAAGCGATGTAACCAACGGCTTAGCCGATGTTTATGAGTTTGCCGATATGATTAGAAATACCACAACGCCAATTATGAGCTGGGCTTTCGGAAGAGGAGGAGTATATGACCAGCACAGAATGGCTATTGCGATGGCTGGTGGTGAGGAAGAGTTTAGGCAACGGCCCAACTTTATTTTCTATGGCGAACCCATCTCTCCGCTCGTGAGTGATTTTCATGCCATCGATAAGGTAATGTATTGTGCTGAACACCGTATTCCACAGGTTTACAGCCCATGTGCCATTGGTGGCGGGACGGTGCCGTCTACTCATGCAGGACAGCTCGTTGTGGCTCTGTCTGAGTCCATGGTAGGCGTAATTGCTGCTCAGCTCATTAGTCCGGGGACCTGTGTTATCATAGGAGGCGTTCAATCCATACTGGACATGCAGTATTCTATTTATTCCTATGGTGCCCCGGAATTGAGCCTGCTTAGTGCGGCCCATACCGAAGCAGTCCATTATTGTGGACTGCCTATGTACTCCACTTCAGGATGTACCGACACCAAGAAAATGGATGTGCAATCGGCCATGGAGGCCAGCCTTTCTATCAACGCAGCCATGATGAGCGGTGCCAACTTTGTCCATGACAACGGTTACACTGAATCCGGATTGACCGGTGACATATTCCAGACTGTTATGGATGATGAAATCATTGGAATGGCAAGAGTTGTAGAAAAAGGTATTCAGGTGGATGATGAGACCATGGCTGTAGAACAGATCAAGAATGTTGGACCCGGCGGTCACTATCTGTATGAAGACCATACCATGAAATGGTTCAGAGAACATTGGAGGCCTTCATTAATGGATAGAAATGCCTACGAAGCCTGGGCAGAACAGGGAGAAAAAACCCTGAAGGACCGGGTACTGGAGAAAACGCGAGACCTGATCAATAATCATGAGGGTCCGCGTGATAAGGTTCCCGAAAAAGCCGATGCAGAGATAGAAAAAATATTGAAAGAATCGGAAGAAAGAATAAAGAAGGAAGAGGGCAGTGAAGCCCAGAACAAATAAAAGAAAAGCAGGAAGCAGAAGAACAATTTCCTCTTACTGCTTTCTGCTTTTTCCCGAGCATTAAATTGGAAGTGTATGGAGCGATATGTAATAGGAATAGATACGGGAGGAACTTTTACCGATGGGGTATTGCTGCATTATAAATCGAGAAAAGTGATTTCTGCAGCTAAGTCGCTGACCACACGAGAGGACCTCAAGATTGGTGTTATTAAGGTTTTGAAAAAATTGAATATTAAGGAGGAATATAGCATTAAACTTGTGGGTATATCAAGTACTTTAGCTACCAATTCTGTGGCCGAAGGGAAAGCAAGAAAGGTGGGATTGCTTTTGATCGGTTATGATCAGGATTTGGTAGAACAATACGGTCTCACGGAAAAGCTTTCTACAGAAAACATTTCTTATTTTAAAGGAGGCCATAATGCACAGGGGAATGAAGCTGCACCTCTGGACGAAGAAGGCATCAAAGAATGGATTCAGGAAAAGGAGTCTGAGTTTGATGCTGTAGCTATATCTAGTTATTTTAGCCCATTAAATCCTGAACATGAAGAACGGGCTTTTGAGATTATCAAGGAGCATACTGATTTGCCTGTGGTATTGGCCAGTCAGCTTTCTACCAAACTCAACTCCATAAAACGGGCGGCAACGGCGGCGATTAATGCTTCTCTTGTAGCAGTGATGCATGATTTTATAGAAGCTGTTCAGAATTCTCTTAAGGAATTGAGAATACAGGCCCCTCTTATGATTGTGCGCGGCGATGGTACCATGATGCCTTATACCGAGGCTGTACAGAAACCGGTAGAAACAGTTCTTTCGGGCCCGGCTGCCAGTGCTATAGGAGGAAGATTCCTGGCACGAAATGGCAGTGCACTTGTCATTGACATGGGCAGCACCACTACCGATATGGCTTTGGTTAAAGATTCCAGAGTGGTGGTTTCCGAAGAGGGAGCCAAAGTGGGAGATACCGAAACGGCAGTTGAAGCAGCTAAGATCAGAACCATCAGTGTGGGCTGTGATAGCAGGATCTCCTATAACAAGAAGAAAGACATTCTTATCGGACCCGACCGCGTAAGGCCACTTTCGCAGATTGCCCATCACCATAAAAATGTGGCCAATGAAATACAATCATTGAAAAATGCAACACAGGTCCGGAAAAACCTTTTTGATATCGAATACTGGTACTTGCACAAACCGCTGGATGAGCATACCCTGGAGGGTTTAAATCATAAACAGAGAAAAGCGGTGGAATTAATAGAAGAGCCCCATTGCCTTTCAGATCTGCTGAGTAAGGTGGGGGTTTTTCACCCGTCTCATTTACATTTGGATGGATTGATACAGGAGGGGAAAATCGAATGTGCAGCACTGACACCTTCCGATTTGTTGCATGTGGAGGGCGGCATGAATATGTGGGACACAGACACCGCTTTCACGGCAACAGATTACTATTGCCATGTATATGGAGTAAACCGTAAAGAATTTATAGAGACGGTTTTTGATAAGATCGTAGACATTATAGTGGAAGAGATACTCATTTTCCTGGCCTGTCAGAACCTGGATTACTCCAGAATGCCCGACAGCATTGGCGGAGAGTGGGG